>JAUSKU010000052.1 GCA_030646755.1 Deltaproteobacteria bacterium | reverse complement strand
CGGCGCCTTTATGTAAACATAGAGAGGTAACCAGCGAGAGAAACAATCACCGTATAGAAGAAAATCCTAATCTATCTTTTTAAAAACTCGGTAGGGAGTTAAGGGAGAGGACTGTATATAGGCAATGTCTATTTTTGGGATCGGGTCAATCCTTGACTTCCAGATACCATCATGATAGGAAATAAGGCCAAGAAGGCTTTTTTAAAACGACCTCTTTATGGAGACAGCGACATGCCTTACATAGGCGAACTTTTCGTAAGCGAACTCCTGAAAAAACCGGTACTGGATAAAATGGGAGAGGACATCGGGGTCCTGACCGATTTTATCCTCGTCCCGGGAGATACATTCCCTAAGATATCTGCACTGGTTGTATCCCGCAGGAAGAAGGTCTTAGTCATCGATTGGGAAGCCGTCAAGATATTCAACAGACATATAATATCAATATCCCTCAGGGAATGCGACCTTGCTCCGCGTGAGATGTCTGAAGAGGAGATGCTCCTCTGCCGGGACCTTCTTGACAAGCAGATAGTGGATATCGACGGCGCAAAGGTGGTGAGGGTCAACGACCTCAAGGTGGGTGAATTCCACGGACATCTCTGCCTTATGGCAGCAGACGTCGGACTCCGGGGCCTTATCCGCCGGATCGGCTTGGAATCCCAGGGAGAAAGGTTATCCGGTTTTTTTGGCTACAAGATACCAAGGAACCTTATCAGCTGGAACTATCTGCAATCTTTGAAGCCCAAGCTTACACGACTTACATTAAATATCCCGCGGCACAAGCTTTCAGAACTTCATCCCGCAGACATAGCCCACATATTAAGCCAGATCCCGCAGAAAGACAGGGCTGCCCTAATTGACACCCTCGACGTGGAAACAGCAGCTGAGACCCTGGAAGAGATGGGGACTTCAGACCAGGCCTCCATTATTGAAGAGCTGGATGCGGAACATGCCTCAGACATATTGGAACACATGGCCCCTGATGAAGCAGCTGATGTCCTGCAGGACCTTCCGACAGAGAAGGCCAATGACCTTCTTCAGAGGATGGAGAAAGAAGGGGCTGATGAGATGGAAGAGCTGTTATCCCACGAGGAGGATACAGCCGGCGGCTTGATGACAACCGAGTATCTTTCCCTGACAAAAGACCTTACCGTCAGAGAGGCGATTGATCAGGTCCGCCTGCTCTCCCCGAACGTGGAAACTGTTTATTACATCTATATCCTGGATATAGACGAAAAACTGCAGGGAGTCCTTTCCCTGAAAGACCTGATAGTATCTAAGCAGGACAATACACTTGAAGAAATAATGACCCATCCGGTCAAGATCGTCCGGGCCGATGCAGATGAAAAAGAGGTGGAAAGGATCATCTCCAAATATGGTCTGATAGCCCTCCCTGTGGTGGACGAAGAAGAAAAGCTGCTTGGAATAATCACCATGGACGACATCCTTTACAGGACACTTAATCACACCAAAGGGAAAAGGGGTTGATCAGGTAACCATGAAAATATTGAGCAAGTTCCGCAGACATAAGGTCATGATACTCCTGTCCGTCCTTGGCCCAGGCATAATCACCGCCAACGTAGACAACGATGCCGGCGGCATAGCTACCTATGCCATAGCTGGTGCCCAGGAAGGATACGGTCTTTTGTGGGCATTGATACTGATCACCTTCAACCTGGCCGTAATACAGGAGATGGCGGCCAGGATGGGAGTAGTAACGGGGCAGGGACTTACGGACCTCATCAGGGAGAGGTTTGGCGTAAAGGTCACCATGATAACCCTGCTGCTCCTGATCTTTGCCAATCTTGCAACTACCGTGGCCGAATTTGCCGGTGTGGCTGCGGCCATGGAGCTTTTCGGGGTAAGCAAGTACATCTCAGTCCCGGCTGCCGCGCTGTTTGTCTGGTTTCTTGTTGTAAGGTGGAACTACAAACAGGTGGAAATGATACTCCTCATCGCCTGCCTGATCTACTTTACCTATGTGGCATCAGGTTTTATGGCGAATCCGCCGTGGGGAGAGGTGATGAAAAGGGCGGTAACACCGTCCATCAAGTTTACACCTGGGTATATAAACCTTTTCATCGCCCTCATAGGCACCACAATCACTCCCTGGATGCAGTTTTACCTGCAGTCCGCAGTGGCTGACAAGGGGCTCAGCATTGAACAATACAAATATACAAAGATTGATGTCTACTTCGGCGTATTCGTAACCGATTTTGTGGCCTTTTTCATCATTGTGGCCACTGCAGCCACACTGTTTGCCCATGGGATCCGGATAGAGACCGCATCAGACGCAGCCATGGCCCTTGAACCTCTGGCCGGTAAGTATGCCAAGATACTTTTTGCCATAGGGCTTCTTAACGCTTCTGTCCTGGGGGCTCTGGTACTTCCACTCTCCACTGCCTACTCGGTTACCGAGTCTCTCGGATGGGAATCCGGGGTGAGCCGCACCTTCAAGGATGCGCCTCAATTCATGGGGCTATATACCTTCTTTATCTTTATAGGGGCAGCGGCGATAATGATTCCTGGCCTTCCGCTGATGAAAATAATGCTTTTCTCCCAGACCATCAGCGGGATACTCCTCCCCGTAGTCCTTATCCTGATGCTGAAGCTCATTAACGACCGCAGGATCATGGGTGAGTTTGTCAATACCCCCGGCAGAAACATCGTGGCCTGGTCAACAGCGATAGTGTTGATGGTCGCTACAGTTATGCTGGTAGCATCCCCGTTCTTTCAGTAACACTGAAATTGTGGTTCGACAAGCTCACCACGAACGGAGAAAAACTTTTTCAAAGCAAGTACCGTTCACCCTGAACCTGTCGAAGGGTTTCTTGAGACTTCCTCAACCGTATCTTTTCTTAAGACTCCTTATCCAGCTCTCCTGGAACTCTTTATAAGTCATCTGGAAAGTATCCTTTATCGCCGCCTCCGAACCCTTGCCGTCTTTATAAGATGATATGAGCCTCGAAAGCATCCCGACCCCGTATTCGTCCATTATATACTTAACAGCAGACAGACCTTCTGTATAGGCTATTACAGCCTGTTCCTGCGTAAGCCCCATGAAAGAACCCTCCAGATAGCTTAAAGGGACTAAACTCAGGGATGTGGCAAGGTATCTAAATCCATCCTCCCTCTCACTCAGCTGCCCCTCCTCATACTGGGCTATACCTTCGTTCAACCATGTAGGGACCTTACCTCCACCCATCCTGTGGACAACTGCATGTGTATATTCATGGAAGATCACCTTTTCCAGGACATCGCTCCTCTCACGCACCCCGCCCACAGGAATCCTTATCTTCCCGTCATAAATGGCCCCAGACCATGAAGGGGCGCGGGTCACATCCCTGAACTGTTCCGCTGAATAAAGTATCGTAGTTATGGAGTGATCCGGGTAGAAACCCAGATCACTCCCAATCTTCTGATAAGCCTCTTCAAGGATTATGGCAACCAGATGTCCAACCACATCGCTTTCTCCGCCCTCATACCGTACGTTGAAATGGCTTCCCTCCTTATTTATAAAACTTCCCTCAACCCTTGCCTCCCTCGAAATCTTTGACACTAACCCCTTTGCAGCACTGTTATCAGGGTCTATCCTTAGGACTTCCTGTAAATGCGTCAGGGCATTTTGAAGGTCGTCCTTCTTATAGAATTCCATCCCCAAGGCAAGGTGATCGACTGCCTCGCTCTGCTGCGAAGAAGGTTCACCAACAGGGCCTTCCTCAAGGTCCGCGGCAAAATGGACCTCGGCGGACTCTGCTGTTTTCTGACCATCTTCAACAGGCTGAACGGTTGTTTCCGGCAAAGAACTCTTCATCTCGCCGTGTGATGCATTGATAGGCCCCGCATCTACCCTGACTTCCCCTATTTTCTCAAAACTATTCGACCCAAAAAAGAGCAGCGCGGCAGCGGCAAACACCAGCAAAAGGACTATTATGTTTTTTATATTAGTCTGCATATAATCATTAGTATCATAGAATAGGACTGATTTGCAGTCAATCCTTTTGAGCAGATATGTGTAAAACTCACGGATAAAAACTTCGGACAACACTTCGGATAAAACTTCTTGACAATATGAGGTGTGTGGTTTACTATGATTGAAGTTGACGCGGGGTGGAGCAGTCCGGTAGCTCGTTGGGCTCATAACCCAAAGGTCAGAGGTTCAAATCCTCTCCCCGCAACCAAAAAAATATATGGCCCTCTAAGATTCCTTAGAGGGCTTTTTTATTATTTCTGCTTAAGCCTATTGACCAGTTCCTCTGCATTTCTCATTATCTTCTGGAAGTCGGCTTGGGTCAGGCCTGCACCGATAACTATACTTTCCGCCTCTTCCCTGGTTATCAAATCAACTGGAGAATGGGCGTCTGTGTTGATAAGAAGTTTTGCGCCTGCCTCTGATGCAATCCTGGCAACATGGCCGTTGGTGAGGGAATGCCCCTTCCTGGCGGTTATCTCAAGACAAATCCCTCTTTTGGCTGCTAAAGCTGCATCCTCGGCAGTGATCAGGCCCGGATGTGTAAGTATGTTTATATCCGAATTAAGGGCTGCCGAGTTTGTCCCTGGCGGAACCGGCTCCACTATTGTCTCACCGTGGCAGAGGACGATCAAGGCGCCCAGTGCCCTGGCCTCCTTTGCAAGGCCTGCTATAGAGGCCGGAGGTACATGGGTCAGCTCTACCCCTGGCAAAACGTCGATTCCCCAGCTTATGGAGAGTTCTAACGCAACCTTTGCAATCCTTGGCACTATCATGTCGATATTGGAGAGGTCTGCATGGTCGGTAATGGCTATTGCCCTGTACCCTTTGACAACCGCCCTTCTCACAAGCTCTGAAGGTATCAGCTCACCGTCGCTGAATAGGGAATGGGTGTGCAGGTCTATCATAGCGAACCAATTACTGAACGGAACAGACTGCTTAACATGGAACGGACCCCCTCTATATCTTTTTTTATTACAGGAAACAGCATGACGTCATTCTTCCAGTCCAGATGCTCCTTAACCTCCTGCGCCTTTGCCTCCGACACATCTCCTTCCGGGATGGCAAAGGCCATCGGTTTTCCCAAACTGCCATAGAAATACCGGCATATCTTCTTTATTTCTTCCCACCTCTCTGTCTCCCCGCTCAAGACAGTGAGACCGCAAAGCATGGAATTGGAAAGCGGCCTCCATAAAGGCGAAAAAACCTCCGATAAAGGGACAATGATGAACGTTATCTGGATGTTTTCGCTTATCTGAAGATTCCCGGCTTGACCAAGATAAGGGTTCGGCCCCATGCCTTTTAAAAAATCCTGATGGATGTAAAACTCAGGCAACATGTTTATGGCATTTATGATGTACTTAACCCTGTCGTTGTCATGGGAGAAGATGAGGACCTTGCCGGACTCCCTGTCCAGCTTGTAGTTTTTGTGAGTGGCCAGTCTTTCCCGTAATTTCAGGGCATCCTCCTTCGAGAGTATCGGCCTTTCCTCCTGTCCTTTCTCCTTGGTGATGCCTATGATCCCCTTGCTCAGCAGGGTCATGATAGTTCTCATCACCTCATAATCAGGGAAGGTATTGCGGTCTATGATGTCTAACACCCTTGGGTAAAATTCCAGGAGCAGGAATATCTCTTGGGTTATGGGCCGGAGCCCCTTGGGAAGGGTGGAAGGGTCAATCAACACCTTCAGGCGGGCATCCATGGGAGGAAACTTTTCCTTGAGGCCTTCCCACTCGTCATACTGTCTCAGTCCTTCCATTATAAGATTATCGGGTAGCGTAACAGTTTAGTGGGTCTACTTTTGAGAAAACTTAACCCACTTTAGACCCTTTGTATTTACACCAGCAAGTGATAAAGGAGAGTGTCCATTATGGCCCTTTATCCTGCTGCAACTGAACTTCTTGAACCTGTAA
>JAUSKU010000044.1 GCA_030646755.1 Deltaproteobacteria bacterium | reverse complement strand
TTGCCGTTCGTTCCATGGAACAGCCAAACTCCAAGGGAAAGACCACAGCCTGTGCCTGTCTTAACTCGCTAACAGTACGGGCTTTTGCCAAACATTCCCTTGCTTTTTCAAGCAACTTTTTGCCACTTGCAATTCGTGCCATAGTCTCACCTCCAATGGGATGAGACCATTATTACATATTTGAATTAGAAATGGAATTACTTACATTGCATTGCAGCTCAACTCCCCCTAATAACAGGAATTCCAGGAACATTCGGGGGACAGTTTATCTATTTCTATGTCCTGAGAAAGCATCTATAAGCAGTAAAAGCTTTCTTCCTTTTCTTGAATCTGCATGGAAGTTCAGGTAGATGGGTAAAGAGGTTAAGGATGTCTATTCAATAGATATATCTATTATCTCGTACTCTTTTATCCCCGAAGGTACCTTGACCTTGACGGCATCGCCAACAGAATGCCCTATCAAACCCCTTGCCACCGGCGATGTTATAGATATCTTCCCTGCCTTCAGGTCTGCCTCATCAACACCCACGATCCTGTATTTTACTTCCTCACCGCTGTCGATGTCTGCCAGAGAGACAGTGGCGCCGAATACAACCCTGTCTGATGAGAGATTTGATGTATCAATTACGTGGGCCCTTGACAGCTTGTCCCCTATATCGTTTATCCTTCCTTCGATAAACGACTGCTTTTCCTTTGCTGCATGGTATTCCGCATTTTCAGACAGGTCTCCATGGGCCCTGGCCTCCGATATGGCCTGGATAACCATCGGCCTTTCTATACTCTTCAGGCGCTTCAGTTCATCCTGAAGAAACTGATGCCCCTCTTTTGTCATTGGAACACGATTATCCATATTAATAGCTCCTTCATTAAAACAGAGTAGGGGCGTATTGCAATACGCCCCTACAGTTTACGCCTCACGATTCACGACTAACGCTTACCTATGATACTCCTGAATAGTTCTCACGTCAAGAGTCTCTCTCTTTAATGCATCTATTGCCTCCACAGCGGCCTTTGCACCGGCGATAGTGGTATAGTACGCAATGTTCTGGGTCAGGGCCGTCCTCCTTATCTCGTATGAGTCCTTTACTGACTTTGCTCCAAAGGTCGTATTAATTACCAGATGAATATCCCCGCTCTTCATCTTATCTACGATATTAGGTCTTATGCCCTCTGTAACTTTTGATATTGACTGATTTGCAACTCCATATTCATTCAAGAAATCTGAAGTTCCTTTGGTTGCAATAATCAGGAATCCCATATCATGAAGCTTCTTTGACAGCTCTATTATATGCCGTTTGTCGCTGTCCTTTACGCTTATGAATACCTTGCCTTCAAGCGGGAGTTTCACTCCTGCGGCCATCTGGGCCTTGCCAAAGGCCTTGCCGAAGTCGTTGTCTATTCCCATTACCTCTCCCGTTGACTTCATCTCAGGGCCGAGGATGGTGTCAACTCCAGGGAACTTGATGAACGGGAAGACGGCCTCTTTGACAGATATATGAGTCGGAACAATCTCCTTTGTAAATCCAAGCTCCTTTAGGCTCTTCCCTGCCATGACCCTTGCCGCAAGCTTTGCCAGAGGTACCCCTATCGCCTTGGATACGAATGGCACTGTTCTGGATGCCCTGGGATTTACCTCCAGGATATATATATTACCCTCTTTTACTGCAAACTGAATGTTCATAAGCCCGATAACCTTCAACTCCCTGGCCAGGGCCTTGGTCTGCCTTTCAATCTCATCTATTACCGACTTATCAAGGGAGTAAGGCGGCAGTGAGCAGGCCGAATCCCCCGAATGTATGCCTGCCTCTTCTATGTGCTCCATTATCCCGCCAACCACGATGGTCTCACCATCAGATATGCAGTCAACATCTACCTCTATGGCATCGTTTAAAAAGCAGTCTATCAGTACAGGATGCTCAGGGGATGCCTTGACCGCCCTCTGCATATATGACATGAGGGATTCGGAGTCATAGACTATCTCCATGGCACGACCTCCCAGTACATACGAGGGACGCACCATGACCGGATATCCGATCCTTTCCGCAACCGCCGTTGCTTCTTCGGGTGAGCGAGCCATGCCGTTTTCGGCCTGCTTCAAACCAAGTCTGTTTAAGAGCTCGGCAAACCTCTCCCTGTCCTCAGCCCTGTCTATGCTGTCAGGTGATGTCCCTATTATCTTTACACCTGCCTTTTCAAGAGAGACAGCCAGCTTAAGAGGTGTCTGCCCGCCGAACTGAACAATGACCCCGTCAGGCCTTTCCTTCTCCACGATGTTCAAGACATCCTCAAAGGTCAGAGGCTCAAAATAGAGTCTGTCGGAGGTGTCGTAATCAGTTGAAACCGTCTCAGGGTTGCAGTTGACCATTATCGTCTCAAACCCATCATCTTTTAATGCAAAGGCCGCATGTACGCAGCAGTAGTCAAACTCTATCCCCTGCCCTATCCTGTTAGGCCCGCCGCCAAGGATCATTATCTTCTTGCGATTGGTAGGCTTGGCCTCGCATTCACTTCTGACTTCTGACTTCTGACTTCCGGCTTCTATCTTATAAAACGCTCTTTCATAGGTTGAATAAAGATACGGCGTATGCGCCTCGAACTCAGCTGCACAGGTATCGACCCGTTTGAATACCGGCTCTATGCCTGACTCTTTTCTTAACTTCCTGATCCCTGCCTCATCTTTATTTAGCAGGACTGCAAGTCTCTTATCGGAAAAACCCAGTTCCTTTGCCCTCTGCAAGACTGCCGACTGCCGACTGCCGACTGCCGACTGGAGTATTTCCTGTTCAAATTCAATAATCTCCTTAATCTGCTCCAGAAACCACCTGTCTATCTTGGTAATCTCAAATATCTCATCAATGCTGAACCCAGCCCTTAAGGCATCACCAACATACCAGAGCCTCTCCCAGTTGGGTGTCCTGAGTTTTTCTATGATTATCTCTTTTTCTTTATCTGACCACTGACCACTGACCACTGACCACTTTGACTCAAACCCATAACTCCCTATCTCCAGCGACCTCATGGCCTTTTGCAGCGACTCCTTGAAGGTCCTCCCTATCGACATCGCCTCTCCCACAGACTTCATCTGAGTCATAAGGGTAGCATCGGCTGTCGGGAACTTCTCGAAGGTAAACCTTGGGATCTTTACTACCACATAGTCTATGGTTGGTTCGAATGAGGCAGGGGTCTCCCTGGTGATGTCGTTTCTTATCTCGTCCAGTGTAAAGCCTACAGCAAGTTTTGCTGCAATCTTGGCAATAGGGAAACCGGTTGCCTTTGATGCCAGGGCTGAAGATCTGGATACCCTTGGGTTCATCTCTATGACCACCAGTCGCCCATCTTTGGGGTTTACACCGAACTGGACATTGGAACCTCCGGTATCAACGCCTATCTCTCGGATGATCTTTATAGAGGCATCCCTCATGATCTGGTATTCCTTGTCTGTCAGGGTCTGGGCAGGGGCGACGGTTATGGAATCCCCCGTATGGACACCCATAGGATCGAAATTCTCGATAGAACAGATGATGACAACATTGTCCCTGGTGTCCCTCATCACCTCCAGTTCGTACTCCTTCCACCCAATGATTGACTCATCTATCAGGACTTCACCGACTGGAGAGGTCTCAAGGGCATAGCGTATCATCGGTTCAAACTCTTCTCGGTTGTAGGCAATGTTCGCCCCGGTCCCTCCGAGGGTGAATGAAGGCCTTATGATGGTCGGGAATCCTATCTGCTCTATGGCGTGCATCGCCTCGGCAAAGGAATGGACATATGCGCTCTTCGGCATATCAAGCCCTATCCTCTGCATCGCCTCCTTGAAGAGCTCCCTGTCCTCCGCCTTATTTATGGCCTGGAGGTTCGCACCTATGAGTTTTACGCCGTATTTATCAAGGACACCGCTCTCTGCCAGGGCCTTGGCGGTGTTCAGGGCAGTCTGGCCTCCCATGGTCGGAAGAAGGGCATCAGGCCTCTCCTTTATGATGATCTTTTCAACTACCTCAGGAGTTATCGGCTCTATGTACGTCCTGTCCGCAAAATCAGGGTCAGTCATGATAGTGGCAGGGTTTGAGTTTATCAGTATGACCTTATAGCCCTCCTCCTTAAGCGCCTTGCAGGCCTGGGTGCCTGAGTAGTCAAACTCGCAGGCTTGGCCGATCACTATAGGCCCGGCACCTATTATCAGTATTTTGTTAATGTCTGTGCGTTTCGGCAAAACGGGACTCCTTGAAAAATATTATAATTACGGGGCTGAATTCCCTACCTCATTTAACATAAAACCAGTTCCACCAGGTTTTATTTTCATACTCCTCAAACTTATATATGTCCTTAGCCTTTATGTTCCTGTATGTCTCCCACTTCAGGTTCATATGGGAAAGCCTGTGTATCAAAGGGAGAATATTGGTTTCTCCAGCCTTCCTGGCCATTTTGAGGATGTACTTGATTATTCTCTTGGAATCCTTTGGATGAAAACAGAGTGCAGGCGAAAGATAGAGGCCATCTTTATAGTGAAAAACCCTGCCTTCAAAAACTGCATTCTTATAAAACCCTAAAGGTGCATCCTCACCATTCAGAAAATAGATGCTCTTTGTAAAAAGGTCCCTTATCTCCATCGCATCAGGCATAATGCTCTTAACAACAAAGATGCTGTGGATATTGCTTAAAAACCCTTTGTATATTTCTACCTGTTCCTGAGCACTGGCCACCGGCCACTGACCACTGATTGCTATTTCCAGCGGGGTCTTGCCGTTAACCTCTCTGTCAAAGACATACCAGTCAAAAAAGGCACTCATTCGCATCTCAAAGGAAGGCTCATCCCCATACATTTTCCCGGTAAGCTTCCAGAACTCTTCCTTTGCCTTAAGGATATCGTCGGCCTTTTCCTTTGTGGCCACAAGCTCAATAAGTTTGTCGTAATCCTCCCTGAATCCCATAATCTTCAATCCGCAATCCTGTCTTTCTGAACCCTTCGCTGGTTGTCATTCTGAGCATAGCGAAGAATCTCGGTTTTTCGCTCAGGATAAACTCTGTGAAGAATCTTAACTCAGACCCTTCGCTTTGCTCAGGGTGACATTTTTACTTCTTTATCCTCCCATAAGTTCATAGAATCTCTTGAAAAGATACCTAGAGTCATGTGGCCCCGGTGACGCCTCCGGATGGTACTGGACACAGAAGAACCGGTATTTGTCGCTGGAAAAACCTTCGACAGTATTGTCATTGAGATTGACGTGCGTAACTTCCGCCATCCCCTTTAAAGAATCGGCATCTACGGCAAAGCCGTGGTTCTGGGCGGTTATCTCCACCTTTTTTGTGGAAAGATCCATCACCGGATGATTCCCTCCCCTGTGCCCGAACTTTAACTTGTAAGTCCTCCCACCCAAGGCCAGTCCCAGTAACTGATGGCCGAGACATATGCCAAATATAGGTTTTTTACCCAATAACTGCCTCACGTTTTCTATGGCATAACTTACAGCTGCCGGGTCTCCTGGTCCGTTAGACAGGAATATCCCGTCAGGGTTAAGAGATAGAACGAATTCCGGTGATGTGGCAGCCGGGACAACGGTGACATCGCATCCGTTGGATGCCAGAAGCCTAAGGATGTTATGCTTAATGCCGTAATCATATGCCACTACCTTATATTTTGGCCTCTGATATGCGCTCCCGAGTTGATACCCCTTATCAAGGCTCCATATCCCGTCGGTCCAGTGATACCACTCCTTGCAGGAGACATCCTTCACGAGGTCCAATCCTTCCATGGAGGGGGCATCCTTAGCCTTCTTGACAAGACTTATCGGGTCCAAATCAACTGTAGAGATTATGCCGTTTTGGGCCCCTATGGTCCTTATATGCTTAGTCAGCGCCCTGGTGTCAATCCCTTCTATGCCGACGACATTGTGATTTTTCATGAAGTCGTCCAGGCTCCTCTGAGACCTCCAGTTGCTGGCAATCCGGCTCCCTTCCTTTATAATGAGCCCTTCCACCATAGGCCTGGCAGACTCAAAATCCTCGTCATTTATCCCGTAGTTACCGATATGGGGATAGGTCATTGTCATGATCTGCCCCTTGTAGGAAGGGTCCGACATGATCTCCTGATAACCCATCATGGAAGTATTGAACACCACCTCCCCTATGGCCTCCCCTTCGGCGCCGAAGGATTCCCCTTCGAATACGGTCCCGTCTGCTAATGCAAGTATTGCCCTTTTCTTCACAATATGCCCCTTGTTCTAAATTACCTTTTCCCGCCTACAATAGTTGCCACCGCTTTCCCCTTCATCTTCAAACCGGCAAAAGGCGTGTTCTTGCTCTTTGATTTTAGCTTCGCAGGTTCAACAGCCCATTCCTCATTTAAGTCAATAATAGTTATATCGGCATCTGCACCCACCGACAGAGTTCCTTTTTTTAGGCCAATGGCCCTGGCAGGGTTGACTGTCAGCTTTTCGATTGCTTGGGACAGTGTAAGAACCCCTTCTTTTACCAAATTCAACGTCAGAGGCAGCGAAGTTTCAAGACCAACTATGCCGTTTGCCGCCAAAGGGAACTCCACGTCCTTTGAATCAGGATCATGGGGAGCATGGTCTGTGGCTATGCAGTCTATGGTCCCGTCCGTAAGCCCTTCCTTAATTGCTGCCACATCCTCCGCAGTCCCGAGAGGGGGATTCATCTTTGCATTTGTATTGTATCCCTCCACTGCCTCTTCTGTAAGAGTAAAATAGTGAGGGGCAGTCTCTGCTGTTACCTTTACACCCCTTGCCTTAGCATTCCTTATTATCCTTACCGCTGCCTTGGTACTTATATGGGCTATATGGAGCCTGGCACCTGTCAATTCAGCCAAGGCGATGTCCCTGGCCACCATCACATCCTCGGCTGCATTCGGTATTCCCCGCAGCCCGAGCCTTGTTGCAACTGCTCCTTCGTTCATGGCCCCGCCCTTGGCAAGGGTCAGGTCTTCCGCATGGGATATAACAGTAAGGCCGAAGCTGGAGGCATATTCCAGTGCCCTCCTCATGAGGTCTGCATTCATCACAGGTCTTCCATCATCGGATACTGCAACACACCCGGCTTCTTTCAGCTCACCTATGTTTGCCAGCTCCTCACCCTTAAGACCTTTTGATATGGCGCCTATGGGGAAAACGTTGCATGAACCCTCTATTTTGGCCTTTCTCAGGATATACTCCGTTATGGAAGGGTCATCATTGACCGGTTCTGTATTTGCCATACAGGCAACAGACGTAAAACCGCCTGCGACCGCTGCGGCAGTCCCTGTCTTTACCGTCTCCTTCCACTCGTATCCAGGCTCCCTCAAGTGTACGTGGATATCAATAAGGCCGGGGACTACGATCTTGCCGGAGGCATCAATTATATCAGCGTGAGACGTGAGATGTGAGACGTGAGACGAAACCTCAACAACCTTCCCGTCTTCTACCAATACATCGTAGAGACCGTCTATATTGTTTGCCGGGTCTATGACCCTTCCGCCTTTAATAAGTAATTGCATTTCTACTAACTCCTGATACTCTACGTAACTACCTCTTTATGTCCACCTGCAAGTAGATATAACATAGCCATCCTCACCGCTATCCCATTGTTCACCTGGTCGAGGATTACCGACCTTGCCCCGTCGGCAATTTCTGATGATATCTCAACCCCCCTGTTCATAGGACCAGGATGCATTATGATGGCGTCTTCCTTAGCGAGAGAAACATTTCTGCCGTTAAGACCGAAGAATCTGGAATACTCCCTGACTGATGGGAAGAGGGACTGCCCCTGCCTTTCAAGCTGTATTCTAAGCATCATGACCACGTCGGCATCTGTCAAGGCCTCTTCCATGGATTCAGCGACCCGTAGGGGCGTATTGCAATACTTCCCTATAATTTTATCAATTCCTTTGGGAACCAACGTCTTCGGACCGTACAAAACAACCTTTGCCCCCATCTTTGTGAGGCCGTGGATATTGGACCTTGCCACCCTGCTGTGGGCTATGTCACCTATAATAGCAACCTTCAATCCCTCAATCCCGCCCTTCTTTTCCTTGATGGTCAGCATGTCAAGAAGCGCCTGGGAAGGGTGCTCATGAGAGCCGTCTCCCGCGTTTATCACCGAGGCTTTGAGTCTTTTTGCTATAAAGTGGGGGGCTCCTGAGGCAGGATGCCTGATTATTATGACATCGGAGTTCATGGCCTCAATGTTCTTAACGGTATCGGAAAGGGTCTCTCCCTTCTGAACAGAACTGGCCGAGGCAGATATGTTTATTGTGTCGGCAGAAAGCCTCTTTGCGGCGATCTCGAATGAGGTCCTGGTCCTTGTTGAGGCCTCAAAGAAGAGGTTTATTACAGTCTTCCCCCTTAGAGTAGGAACCTTCTTGATGTCCCTTCCGAGGACCTCCTTGAAGGATTCGGAGGTCTCAAGGATGAGTCTTATTTCGTCAGGAGAAAGGGACTCTATGTCAAGTATGTCTTTTCTGTTTAGACCCATATTATATTTCTGTAACCGTCACTTCATCCACCCCGTCTTTCTCCGTCAGTCTGACATTTACTGACTCTGTGCGTGATGTAGGGACGTTCTTCCCGATATAATCAGCCTTTATAGGGAGCTCCCTGTGGCCTCTGTCAATTAAAACCGCAAGCTGTATCATCCTGGGCCTTCCGAACTCCATTACAGCATCCATGGCGGCCCTTACAGTCCTTCCTGTATAAAGGACATCATCTACAATAACTATCTTTTCTCCATCCACATTGAAGGGGAGCTCTGTTCCTCTAAGTATCGGCAGATGGGTCCCAACGGTCAGATCATCCCTGTAGAGTGTTATATCAACAATGCCGACAGGTACCTCTGACTTCTCTATATCTGCAATTATCCTGGCAATCCTCTGGCAAAGAAAGACACCGCCGGTCCTTATACCCACAAGGGCGAGACCCTCAATCCCTTTATTTTTTTCCAATATCTCATGGGAAATCCTGGTTAAAGCCCTCTGGATCCCTTTAGCATCGAGTATCTGTCCCTTTTTTTCCATATTTAAAGCCCCTAAAAAAAAGCCTCCCTACAAATCTTGTAAGAAGGCCTTTTGAAATATAAAATTCACTTTCATCTTTTCCCCCTTTCCAGCCTCACAGGGCCGGGTTAAAAGGTTTTTAATATTAATTGCTAACTATAACCGGCAGATTTAGGTGCCTCGCCCCTCGGTTTAAATATGTATGTATATTTATATCCGCCTATGAATTGGACGTCAACCTGGTAAGTGCCCTCTATTACAGGAGCTTTTCCTTCCTCCCTGATTATCTGGACATCATCAATAGATAAAGGGACCTCAAGCTCAGTCAACTTCTTATTTATTGCCTCCCTGACCTCTTCTTCAGGGGCAACTTTAAGCCTGATCACCTCATTCTTGAACAGCTCCTGGACCTGATAGAATCTTACCCAGGGGGTGGCCATCATTATCCCGATATAGATACTTATGCCGATTACAGCTAAGAAGATCAGTTCTCCGAGAGAGAATGATCCCTTTTGAGACTTGAGTTTGTTCATTAGCTAACTATTAGCATGTCTTTTTAATGCAGTCAACCGTTTTAGTGTACCCAAAAATAGACATTGCCTATATACAGTCCTCTCCCTTAACTCCCTACCGAGTTTTTAAAAAGATAGATTAGGATTTTCTTCTATACGGTGATTGTTTCTCTCGCTGGTTACCTCTCTATGTTTACATAAAGGCGC
>JAUSKU010000027.1 GCA_030646755.1 Deltaproteobacteria bacterium | reverse complement strand
TCTAAATTCTATCTCCTCCCCCTTGACGGGGGAGGATTAAGGTGGGGGTGAAAGATCGTGAGTTTACAACGGTCTCCCCCTCCCCTCAATCCCCTCCCGCCAGGGGAGGGGAGTTTATATATATAGTTGCCGGAGTAATAAGATGATTACCCACTTGAAATGAGAAAGAACCTGAGATACGAGATACGCTTCACGAGGAACGAATAAATGATAGAAGATGATGAACTGAGAAATATTTTCAAACTCGAAAGCGCTGAACATATCCAGCGGCTTGAGGAGGATTTTCTGCGCCTTGAAACAGAGCCGGAGAACGCAGCAGTGCTTGAAGAGGCCTTCCGTGAGGCGCACAGCCTTAAAGGCGCTGCCCGCATGCTTGGACTGACCGGCGTCGAGACATTATCTCATCGCATTGAGGATGTCCTCGGCACTGCAAAGAAAGGGTCTGTTCCACTGTCTTCAGAAATTATTGATCGATTATATAAAGGGCTTGATGAGATACGAAACCTTGTAAAAGAAGCTGTTACCGGGGAACCCTCCGGTGTGATTGTTTCTCATGCGCTTGAGCAGCTAAAAATCATTCCGGAGAGCGGAGTTCAGAGTTCCGAGGCAAATGAAGACAATTCCAAATTCCAAAATCCAAAATCCAAAATCGAAGAACCGGAAGGCCCTGCCCTGCATTCGGAGACAAGGGAACCTGCATTCGGGGATTTTCGCATAGATACAATACGTGTTGAGACAAATAAGCTGGATAAATTAATGTCTCAGACAGGAGAATTAAACGTAACAAAACTCAGGATTGCACAGAGGCTTGAGGATATTAATGATGTCTTGATCCTATGGGAAAACATATCCAGGAAGCTTCCGAAATCCGTGACGGAGGACAAACCGATAATAGAAAGGTTCGGCGTCCTGCTCAATACGTTACGAAATGCATTATATGAGGACAGTTCAAGGCTTGACCTTGTTACTGCTGAGCTTGAAGACAGTATCAGCCGGATTCGCCTTTTGCCTCTGTCTACAATATTCAATCTGTTTCAGAGGATGGTCAGGGACCTGGCAAAAGACAAGGCAAAGGAGGTCCGGCTTGTTATTGAAGGCGGGGAGACAGCCGCGGACAAGCGCATTATAGAGGAAATAAAAGACCCTCTGATGCATATGGTTAGAAATGCCGTTGACCACGGGATTGAAATGCCCGATGAACGGGTCCGAAAAAACAAGCCACGCACCGGTACGATCACGTTGAAAGCTTATCAGACGCCCGCCAACGTGGTTATTGAGGTAAGCGACGACGGGCAGGGGCTTGACATAGAGGCAATTAAACGAGCTGCTTTGAAAAGGAAAACAATGAATGAAAATGAAATTTCTGCAATGTCTCCTTCACAGATTCAGTCTCTGATATTTGTTTCAGGAGTTTCAACAAGCGCTTTTGTATCTGATGTCTCCGGCAGGGGTGTCGGGCTTGATGTTGTGAGGGCAAATGTGGAACGTCTTAAAGGGACAATCCATATTGAATCTTCACCTGACAAGAGTTGCACCATTAAAATTCAACTCCCCCTGACCCTTGCAACCTCAAAGGTAATGATTGTGACAGTTAACAATATGAAATATGCCGTTCCTGTTGAGCATATTCAGACGACCTGTCTTATAAACCGTAAAAATGTATTTACCATCGAAGGACGAAAGACAATAGTATTCGACAAATTACCTGTCCCTGTTGTCGATCTTTCCGACCTCCTTGAATTAAGAGGAACGAATCCGGTTTTCAATGGTCACATCCCAAAATCTGAAACCCTTCCATGCATTATTATCTCCACCGGAGATGACAAACTCGGTTTTTTTGTTAATGAACTCCTCGACGAACAGGAGGTAGTGCTTAAACAATATAGCAGCATATTGAAGCGGGCAAGGAATATCTCAGGCTCGACAATTCTCGGGACCGGAGAGGTCTGCATGGTTTTAAACCCTTATGACCTGATAAAGTCTGCAAAAAAGAAAAAGGCTCCGACCGCGGAAGAGAAGCCGGTCAAAGAAGCAGAAACCGGAAAAAGTATTCTCGTGGCCGAAGACAGCATTACCGTGAGAACTCAAATGAAACGCATCCTTGAAGGCGCGGGATATGAGGTTACAGTCGCCGTGGATGGACTTGAGGCATACAATAAACTCGGAGGTCGTCCTTTTGATGCACTTGTATCCGATATCACAATGCCGAATATGGACGGACTGGCGCTTACTGAAAGGATACGTCAGAACAAAAAATACAAGGAGATGCCTGTTATTCTTGTGACCTCACTGGCATCGGATGAGGACAGACAACGAGGCATGGATGCGGGTGCAAACGCATATATAACAAAGCCTTCATTTGACCAGAAAGTTCTTCTGGATACACTCAGGCGGCTAATATGATTAAGGTACTGCTTGTTGACGATTCTCCTGTTGCCCTCACAATCCTTAAAAGGATGCTGTCGAAGTCACCGGAAATAGAGGTTGTCGGAACGGCCGAGAACGGCAGGGACGCATTACGCCTTATTCCTCAGGTAAGGCCCGATGTAGTCTGCACGGACCTTCATATGCCTGTGATGGACGGCCTTGAATTTACAAAAGAGGTCATGGCAAAGCATCCCCTGCCGATACTTCTGGTGAGCGTTTCCGGTCGACAAGACTCTCTCAATGCCTTTAAAGTTCTTGAAGCTGGCGCTATTGATCTATTTCTAAAGCCAAAGGCAGGTTTTGATCTCAACTTTGAGAGACTTACCCCTGAGTTGATCATGAAGATCAGGATACTTTCTGGAATACATGTATTCAGTAGACCCAAACCCGTTTCAGTTTCCGTTGGCAGGATTTCAGGGGCAAAAGGAATAGGATCCAAAATCCACATTCCAGAACCCAAGATCCGAATTATCGTTATAGGCGCCTCAACCGGAGGGCCTCAGGCTCTTCAGACAATACTGACTAACCTGCCGTCTTATTTCCCCTTGCCTATCATCTGTATTCAGCATATCAGTGAGGGTTTCTTGCAGGGTCTTATTGACTGGCTTTCATCCCTGTGTAAGATGAAGGTCGAGATAGCACAGGCAGGTGCGATCCCCCAGGCAGGCACTATTTATTTCCCTCAGGAAGAGACCCACCTGAAGATTGACGGCGCGGGCAGGTTTGTCTTATCACCCGCGCCGCCTTTTGACGGGCATCGCCCTTCTGTCACCGTAACCATGAGGGATATAGCTGGATACTATGGGAATTCCACCTTCGGTGTCCTTTTAACAGGTATGGGAAAGGACGGGGCTGAAGGTTTACTGGCTATTAAGAAGGCAGGCGGAATTACTATTGCGCAGGATGAGACAAGCAGTATTGTATTTGGCATGCCAAAACAGGCCATTGAATTGGATGCCGCAGGCTATATCGCTCCACTGGATGAAATAGGGCCAATGATTTTAAATTTTGTATTGTAGCTTTTGGAACGGAGGGAGTAGACATGAACAACGCCGATATAAGAATTTTAATTGCGGAAGACAGTGCCATACAGGCTGAAAAGCTCAGGCGGGTGCTTGCTGCTGAAGGTTATTCCGTGGTTGTTGCAAAGGATGGAGTTGAGGGGCTTTTAAAGGCAAAAGAATTAAAACCAGAACTCGTTATCAGCGATATCATGATGCCTGGGATGAACGGGTTTGAACTCTGCAAGCATATAAAGAGCGATGAAGATATTAGTTCCACACCTGTTATCCTGCTGACTTCTCTTTCTGATCCAACAGATGTTATCAGCGGCCTTGAATGCGGGGCTGATAATTTTATTGTCAAACCCTATGACGAACCGCATCTGCTTTCAAGAATAAAACATATTTTCTTAAACCGTGAATTACAGGAAAATTCACGAACGCAGATGGGGGTTGAGATACATTTTTCGGGGAAGAAGTATTTCATTAGCTCAGAGAAAAAACAGATACTCGACCTTCTCATCTCGACATATGAAAACGCTGTACTAAGAAATACTGAGCTCATTAAGGTCCAGGAAAAGCTGGAAGACCTCAATAAAGAGCTTGAGCAGAAGATGCAGGAAGCGGAAAAGGCGAAAAAAGAGGCTGAGGCCGCAACGCAGGCAAAGTCGAGTTTTCTCGCCAACATGAACCATGAGCTGCGGACCCCGCTTAATTCCATAAACGGTTTCTCCGAGGTATTGGCCGACGAGACTTTCGGACCTCTTAATGAGAAGCAGAAGAAATACGTCAATAATGTCTTGACCAGCGGAAAGCACCTTCTTTTGCTGATCAACCAGATCCTCGATATGGCAAAAGTTGAATCCGGAAAGATGAAGCTGGATCTATCCAGCTTATCCATGAAAAGTCTATTAAATGAAATTTCAACGCTGGTCGCGGATATGGTGAGTAAAAAGAAGATCCAAATGTCGCTTGATATAGCCGAAGACCTGCCGAATATTGAGGCGGATGAGCTCAAGGTCAAGCAGATACTGTACAACCTGCTTTCGAACGCAGTCAAATTCACCCCCGAGGGTGGTCAAATCGGCATGCGAGCGAAGAAAGCCGGTTCCGAGATAGAAATAGTGGTCTGGGATACGGGGGTGGGTATCGCACCTGAAAACATGGAGAAGATATTTGAAGGGTTTTTCCGTGTTGACACCCCATATTCCCGTGTAACTGAGGGGACCGGACTGGGTTTACCGCTCTCTAAAAAGCTGGTTGAACTGCATGGAGGAAAGCTTTCTGTAGAATCAGAGGGGCTCAATAAAGGCACCTCGGTCCGGTTTATTCTGCCTGTTGTATCCAGGGAGGTGGTGTGAGATGAAGAAGAAAGCGTTGGTTGTCGATGACAATAAAAACAATCTGATGCTGGAAAAAGACCTTCTGGAGGTCGCCGGCTTCGAAGTATTTGAAGCTGAAGATGGTTCCAGCGCAATTGCCATTGCCAGGAAAGAAAAACCGGATATAATAGTCATGGATGTCCGACTTCCGGATATGCGCGGTACCGAAGCCGCCAGGATATTGCGTCAAGACAAAGAGACATGCGATATTCCCATTGTTTTTGTGACTGCTTCCGTAATGGCAGAAGGCAAAGAAGAGCTAAAAGCCATAACGAACAGCGGTTTCATCGGCAAGCCGATAAACACGCGGACCTTTGCGAAAGAAATCAGCCAGTTTATTGGTAGCGTATCAAATAGGAGACCTGGCATAATTTTTACCCCCTCACCCTAACCCTCTCCCACCAAGGGAGAGGGGACTTTAAAGCTTCCTCTCCCCTCAGAGGGAGAGGATTGAGGTGAGGGGTGGTTTAGGTCT
>JAUSKU010000026.1 GCA_030646755.1 Deltaproteobacteria bacterium | reverse complement strand
CAATCCCCTCCCGCCAGGGGAGGGGAGATTTACCAGAGTTCCCTCCCCCTTGACGGGGGAGGGTTAGGGTGGGGGTGAACTAACCAAATAACACTTAACTGAACAGTATTGGGCCTAAAGGCCTGTTTCTACAGTTTGTTCAAGCGAGGGACGATGGCTGCAAAGTCAATGAGGATAGGAGAAATTCTTATATCGGAAGGCCTTATAACCCCTGATCAGCTCAATGAGGCGCTCAGGGAAGGGGAAGGAAGGGTCGGGAAGACCCTTATAAGGCTTGGCTATGTCACGGACGAGGACATAGCAAGGGCCCTTGCGAACCAGTTCAACCTTAGTTTCATCAACCTGAGCAATACCGTAATCCCTTCTACTATCTTGAGTCTCATACCTGAGACTATTGCCAGAAAAAACATGGTCATCCCTGTTTCGAGGGATGACGACTCTCTGACCGTGGCGGTCGCCGACCCCCTGAATGTCCTGACTGTTGACGAGTTGACGAGGGCGACAAACATGCGGATCCGGTTAGCAGTAGCCACTGAAAATGACATTATGGAAGGCATAGACCGTCACTATCTGGCTGCAAAGGGAATCGAAGAATTTCTTAAGACCGAGGACCTGAGGAAGGTTGAGCTTCTTGACAGCGAGACGGAGATGCCGGACAAGCTCCAGAGGATTGCCGATGATGACTCTGTCGTGCGTCTCGTCAATATGATCATATCCCAGGCAGTGGAGAGCAGGGCCAGTGATATCCACATTGAGCCTGCGTCCGACGTCCTACGGGTCAGGTTCAGGGTAGACGGCATACTGCATGATGCAGCAAACCTACCTGTCAAGCTCCACCCCGCAGTTACTTCCAGGATAAAGATACTCGGCAATATGGATATAGCGGAAAAAAGACACCCTCAAGACGGCCGTTTCGTTACAAAGGTAGGCGCTCGCGGGGCCGATGACGTCAGGGTGTCGAGCGCGAAGGTCCAGTCCCCCAACTGGGAGCCGATGAGGAGGGCCGAGGATAAAGAGGTAGACGTAAGGGTTTCGACCCTTCCGACAACATTTGGCGAGAAGGTTGAGCTGAGGCTCCTCGATAAAGGCTCCCTGCTTGCCGATCTCGACGAGCTGAGTCCCTGTGTGGATTCTCTTGAGCTTATGGAAGCCCTCATAAAGAGGCCTTACGGAATGCTTTTGATCACAGGTCCGACCGGAAGCGGAAAGACCACCACCATATATTCCCTCCTCGGACAGATGAATGCCGTTGAGAAGAATATCGTGACCGTTGAAGACCCGATTGAATACCAGATGAAGAGGATCAATCAGGTCCAGGTGAACCCAAAGGCCGGGCTCACTTTTGCCGACGCCTTGAGGCATATCCTCAGGCAGGACCCTGACGTGATAATGATAGGTGAGATCAGGGACAGGGAGACAGCAGAGATAGCCATACACGCAGCCCTCACCGGCCATTTTGTTTTGAGCAGCCTCCATACAACCGATGCTTCCGGGGCCATTGGCCGTCTGATAGACATGGGGATAGAGCCGTTTCTTGCTTCATCCGCGATTATCGGCATAGGGAGCCAGAGGCTTGTAAAGAAGATATGCCCTGACTGCAAAGAAAGTTATAAGCCAGACGAGGCAATTTTAAAGGAGTTCGGTCTCCCGTTAACAACCCTCTTCTACAAAGGGAAAGGATGCGGGGCGTGCAAGGGGGAGGGATACAGGGGGAGAATAGCCATAATTGAGGTACTGAGGATGGGCGAGGCGCTGCGAAAACTGACCCTTGAAAAGGCCGATAGCGTAACCATAAGGAGCCGGATGACGGAAATGGACTTCCCCTCTTTGAGGGATGAAGGAATAAAGGCAGTGGTTTCAGGAATTACAACTATAGAAGAGGTTATCCAGGCCACGCAAGAGTTGGAAGAATGGGAATAGGTGAACAATGCCTCAGTTTTCATACAGAGCAAGGGATTACGATGGTGAGCTGATAACAGGGAGATTAGAAGCCACTGACAGGGGTGCATTGGAAAGAGACCTGGGGACGCAGGGACTCATCCCGATATCTGTCAGCGAGATACGCTGGGCCTTTGACATAGAGAGGTTTAAGTCGTCCTTCGAACGGGTCAGCCCCGACGATCTTGTAATATTTACAAGGCAGTTGGGGACCATGTACAGGGCGGGCATCCCTTTCGTGCGGACCATTAGCGCCGTTGCAGAACAGGCTGAAAGTAAGGCGCTTAAAAAGATACTTACTTCAGTGAAAGCGGATGTAGAAGGCGGCTCAACATTTGCAAATGCCCTTTCCAGGCATCCTAAGGTCTTTAATGAACTGTATGTGAGCATGGTGGAGGCCGGGGAGGCAGGCGGCATGCTGGATAAGATACTGGAAAGGCTTTCCACGCTCCTCGAAAAGGACCTGGAGATAAAGGCAAAGATCAAGTCGGCGACCCTGTATCCTAAGATTGTTGTCGGGGCCATAATTGGCGCGGCTGCAATCCTTGTGACCTTTGTCATCCCAAAGTTTGCGGCCCTTTATGGAAACTTTAAGGTAGCCCTCCCTTTACCTACAAGGATTCTTGTCTCCATATCCATATTCTTCAGCAAATACTGGTACCTCATCGCCATAATAGCGATAGCGGCAGTTTTATCCTTCAGATTCTTTATTAAAACCGGAAGAGGAAGGGCTTGGTGGGACTGGGTCAGGCTTAAATTCCCAGTATTCGGGCCTTTGAGCCTTAAGGGCTCAATGTCCAGGTTTTCCATGATTCTCGGAACCCTCTTAAAGAGTGGTCTTCCCATCCTAATGGCCCTGGAGATAAGCGGGCGGACAGTCGGGAATGTCATAATATCAGCGGAAGTGGAGAGGATAAGGAACGAGATACGTGGAGGGAGGCCGTTGGCAGCCCCAATGGAGGAGAGCGGTCTCTTCCCTCCCATGATGACACAGATGGTTTCTGTTGGAGAGGAGACTGGACAGCTTGACGAAATGCTGTTAAAGGTTGCCGACCATCTGAATTCAGAAGTAGACTATACGATACGGAACCTGTCTACCCTCATTGAGCCTATGCTCTTGAGCGTCATATTCGGCATGGTGCTCTTCCTGGCCCTTGCCCTTTTCCTGCCGATGTGGGACATGGTTAAGCTTGTGCAGGATGGGAGGTGAAAGATAAATTTCAAATTGCAAAGAGGCCAGGCTGGCAGGACAGTATTTGAAACATTGCTCATCACTTCTCTTGTCGGGATACTTTTGTTTGTTGCTATTAGTAACTTTCTTACCTCGGTCAGGGTGGTTAGAGAGGTGGCTTTACGGAGCGAGCTGGGAAATATAAGGACCGCCATAGTCCTGTATATCACTCTGATCCGCCGGTCTCCTGAAAGCTTGAGGGACTTGGTACGGGAGGATTGTACGCTGCCGACAGGGAGCGGTCTTATAAAATATAAGTACATAGAAAGGATGGCCGTTGATAAAGACGGGAACCTCATCGACCCCTTTGGCAATCCTTTTAGTTATGAGAGAAAGACCGGATGGGTGAAGAGCTCCACAAAGGGGTATGAAAGCTGGTGACACGGTTGATAAAAGGTTTGACAAGATGGTTATGTAGGGGTATGCTTTATTATAATTCGGATGTACAATAAAATTCATAATAAAAGGAGGAAAAAGAAAATGAGAAACGAAAAAGGTTTTACACTTATCGAAATTGTAATGGTGATCGTCCTGCTTGGAATACTGGCGGCAATTGCAATACCTCGGTATTTAGATCTTCAGACCCAGGCAAATGCCGCAGCGCTTCAGGGTGTTGTTGGATCGATAGGCTCTGCAAGTGCTGTTAATTATGCTGGTCGGCTAGTAACGCCTCCAGCTACCGGTTCGACAGCAACCACTGGCCTGACATGTCAAGCTGCGGCAACTGCTATTCTGCAGGGAGGAATTCCTTCTGGTTATACTTTAGATAATGCCGCTGCATTAGTTGCCGGCGCGAATACTTGCGTGGTGACTCAAACCGCCACATCGCTTCCCGCAAATGCCACTATTATTGGTGTGCCATAATACAATATGCTGTTAGGTAGTTAGTTAAAAGGGCTCTGAAAAACAGAGCCCTTTTTTATTTCCGCCGAGCCTCCCGCATGAATTTCCTGTCCTTTTTCAGCCTTTTAAAAGCCTCTCTTGACATAGGTGGTACAATATTTTATCCTTATGCCTTGAAATCGAATGGTTTTAATAGGAGCATATGCAGCGCGGATTTACATTAATCGAGCTTGTAATGATTCTCCTGCTTATTGCCATTCTGGCTGCGGTTGCAATACCACGGTTTAGCGGCTACGGCGCGATAAAACAGGGTAACGCCGTTATGAAGATTGCCTCGGACATCAGATACGCCCAGAACAGGGCAACAACGACACAGCAGAGGAGCCGGGTAAGTTTTACAGGCGCCGCCACCTATGAAGTCCGTTACTGCACATCCTATACCCAGGCCACTTGCAGCTGCTCCAGTTGGAACTTTGCCACCGACCCTTATACAAGGGGAAATTTCCAGGTAAATCTGAATAATGATTTTTCAGGGGTCACTATTGCAAACACCGTGAGCTTGCTGGAGTTTGATCCCCTCGGCAGGCCGTATAATGGTGCGGTTTCCTGCACCGCTTCGGTAGGCACGACAGTTGCCGTCAAATACGGCGGAGAGCCCGATAAGAATATCATTGTTCAGTCACAGACAGGGATGGTTTCGTACTGACCCGCCCTCACCTTAATCCTCTCCCTGATGGAGAGGAGACATTTTGGATAGCGTTGAGGTGTCTCTACTCCCTCCCATTCAAGGGGAGGGTAGGGGTGGGGATGGGCTATAAGAGGAATATGAATAAAAAAGGGTTTACATTGATAGAGGTTGTTATGATTATCGTTATACTCGGCATAATGCTGCCTGGGATAATGATGTACTTCATTCAGGGTGTAAAAAATAGCGCAGATTCCCAGAGGAGGGCAACAGCTATCTTTCTGGCCGAAGGTCTGATGGAGGAGATAAAATCGAAGAGATGGGATGAGGTTGCCGTCATCAATGCCACGTGCAGCAATGCCTCTGCAATAGGCGCAGATGCTGAGGCAAGGATTGCTTATGATGACATTGACGACTTCAGCGGCATGAACAATGCCACTCCTGTGAATTCGCAGGGGGCTGTAATGGTTAACTATCCGAATTTCCAACAGCAGGTTACCGTCAGTTATGTCAATGCTGCCGCTCTGAATACTGCCGTAGGCGGACCTACATGCTATAAACGGATAGAAGTAAGAATAATAGATACTGCAACCAGTGAGACAATAAAACTTGTAAGTTTGAGGACCGGGTATTGAGAGATGATGGATAATAAAGGTTTTACTATGATAGAACTCGTGATGGTCATAACCCTCCTGGGCATCATCGGCGGGATAATAGCCCCCCCTCTTTATCAAGCGACAAGGGGATGGTTTGAGGTGACAACGAGGGAAGGTATTACAGAGAGCGGAAGGATCGCTATGGAACGGATGATGAGGGAGATAAGGAACACAAGAAGAACCTCAGCGAATAACCCCTGCGTATCTTCTGCTGCAGCAACATCCTTTGTATTCAGCAACTATTCGTCAGATTGCAGCAACCCCGTCACCTTCGACATCTCCGGCTCAAACATCCGGCGGAGCGGCATAAACCTGGCGGACAACGTCCAGACTCTTGCTTTTACATATTATGATGGGAATAACGCCCTTACAGGCACTCTAACAAATATCCGCAGGGTGGGGATAGAGATCGTCAGCACGAGGGGCGGGGAAACGACAAGGAAATACAGCGAGGTCTATCTGAGTAATATGAGAGGGTATTGATGGCCATGAACGTTTCCCAAAATCAGAGGGGCGTTTCCATAATCGCCGTTGTTGCGACCATGCTTATCCTCTCCGTCATGGGTGTGATCCTGATATCTCTGGTTACAACAGGCAGTGATATATCGGTCAACCAACTGCGGTCAGAGCAGGCGTTTAATATTGCAAACGGGGGGATTGAATTTGGTCTGCATACGACCACAAGAGGCGGAGGAAGCTGGGGCGAGTTTACCTTCTCGAACCGTCCCTTGGGTGCCGGGAGCTTTACGCTGACTACGAATACCTCGATTATCGGGACTGAGAGGAGGATGGCACTGAATTCAAGAACGGCTGTTGGCGGGATATTGACGGCGGAGAGGAATATAACAGCGGTAGTTGCGCGTGTGACAGGGGCGGCAACTATATTAAATGAGCCATTTCCTGCTGGTTCTGTCCCGTCGGATGCTGCACCTGGCAATGGTTGTGCTGTAAGTCCTGCACTTTCCTGGTGCTATAGCTACACGAACACCCAGGGAGTAAGTCAGTATCATGCCGACAATGCCCCCTCTTCTACTGGCGGGTCGTTAGAGGCAGAAACCCAAGCTGTTGCTAATGCACGCTTTACAGGGTATCGCCAGAGAATACTTTCTACTACAATAACTCAAGGAACTCAGGTGACACTTAATCATTGGTATAAGAAACAGAGGGGACATACCCAAGCTCAACTTATGAATATGGCGGTTTACCTTATCGCAACTGACAACACCCCATACCAGTTGTGGGTTCATAATAGCATCTCGAATGTAGGATGGACTCAGGTAAATACGCCATTTACAGTGCCTGCCGGTAAGACTATTGATCGTATCAGGCTTTCTTTTGATATCCAAAATAGGACATCGGGAAGTGGTTCTACAAACCCTTCATACATCTGGTTTGATAGCGTGTCGTTAACAGCCTCTGCCGGCAGCATTCCGGTAACTTTTGTAAGTGTAAAGGAAGTTTATTGAACCACAAGGATTGCAAGCAAGCTCAATAAACCTCCGGCCTTCTGTTTTTCAGTGCAGGCATATCCTCTCTGTATCTGGCTACCTGGCTAAGGTCTACATCAGCTGTTATTGCGGCCTTTTCCTCTCCTGCCTCGCTGATTATTTCTCCCCAAGGATTTACGATCATAGAATTCCCGCAGAACCTCACCATCCCCTGCCTGCCGCACCTGTTGGTGGCTATGACAAAAAGCTGGTTCTCTATTGCCCTTGCCTTTAGAATCGTTCTCCAGTGGTCAAGCCTTGGATGAGGCCACTCAGCAGGGACTGCCAGTATCTCAGCTCCTTCAAGCGTCAGCCTCCTCGGAAGATCCGGGAACCTTATATCGTAACAGATGAGTACACCTATCTTTCCGATGGATGTATTGCAAAGCAGCGTCTCATTCCCTGCCTTCAGGAAGTAGTTTTCTTTCATAGGCGTGAATAGATGAATCTTGCGGTATTTACCGATAAGCTTTCCGTTGTCTATGACGTATGCAGTGTTGTATATATCCTCTCTGTCCTTTTCAGGCATGGAGCCTATGATTACTATTCCTTTTTTTGAAACCTTTTTCAGTTCCTCTATTATCTCCGATGTGCGCTCAGAGAGCTTCCCAAGCTTCCTCCAGGCGTATCCTGTGCTCCACATCTCAGGGAGTACGATCAGCCGGACGCCTTCTTTTGAAAGCCTCCTGATTTCTGAAAGGACGTATGAAAGGTTGTAATTTACGTCACCGAGTTTGATGTCGAACTGGATGGATGCGGCTCTGAACATGTTTTGGGTAACCAACGACATTTTTATTTAAGCTGAGTTAAGATTCCCAGCTCCTTTGGGGGAGGTAGGGTCACTTCATGGTTTTTGATACAGCCTTAATAAAGGCCTCAATATCTCCCAATCTCTTCTTCAAGATACCGAAGACTACTTCGTTGTCTATCTTTGCGTAAGAGTGGACAATAAGGTTCCTGAATGATGCCATGTCCTGAAGCCTCCTCTGTAGGCTTTCCGTGATTATTCCGTTTTCTCCAAGGACCTTGAATACATCCCTGTTGTCTTCCGGTTCCCTGAATCCTTCATCTGAGATTATATGGTTGCCGATATCAAGGCAGGCCTCTATGGCTATATGGAGGGTCCGCTCTACAAAGCGCTGGAGTCTTATATCCTTAGAATACTCTGAAAATGAGACACCCTGGACAGGTTTCAGGTCATTCAAATAACCTTTTATAAGGCTGAAGAGTCTTTCGATTACCGCCCGCTCTACCATTATGATTTCCCCAGCATCCTTTCCATATACATCCTGTGCATGGGAAGAAAGTCAAAATAGTTCTTTCTGGCCCAGACTTCATATTCTATCCTCATCCTTCTATCTCTTTCAAAGATCACCTTTCCGTATTTTCTGATTTGATGTTGCAGGATAGGGTCGGCCCTGTTTATAAATACGATATCAACCGTTTTGCCGGTCAGGTCTTTAAGGTCTCCCATTAACCTCAGCTTGTAATCAAAATTGGCAAGGAGGTCAAAGTCGCCTTTCAGTATGATCCCCAAGTCTATATCGCTCTTTTCCGTTGCACTTCCTTTTGCCGTAGAGCCGAATAAGTAGGCTGCTATTACAGGTTTTTCTCGGGAGAGGTATTCGACAATCTTTTTCATCTTTTCAATCATGCTAAAAAAGTAGCATAGAAAGATACAGATTACAAGTAGGGGAATTGCCGCTACCTCAATGCACAACCCATGCTCCACATCTCAGGTAAGAGAATGAGCCTGACTCGTTGTTTTGACAGCCGATTTATCTTGGAAAGGACGTATGAGAGGTTGGCGTCTACATCGCCGAGTTTGATGTCGAACTGGACGGATGCGGCATTGAAAGGGTTCAGGTTTATCTTTATCATGCCTTCATATTAACAAAAGTTCCCTGATTAGTAAAATGAGCCTCTTGCAAAAGTCTAAGAAATGCAGTTTTGTCATTTCGACCAAAGGGAGAAATCTTTATTTTTATTACAGTGAAGGATTCCTCACGGAGCCTGTCCTGAGCGATAACTAAAGATTCCTCACTTCGTTCGGAATGACAGAGCGAAGGGTTCGGAATGACACAAAAGTGGACTTTTGCAAGAGCCTCAAATCTGATCCATTTGCGTCAGAGCAATTCCCGTGTTAATCTTCTGCAACAAAAGAAAAGGTCTGCTTATGTCAAAAAGGAAGGGATAATGGGGAGCAGCGGCAAGCGCAAGCAGGTGGAGGATTTGCTGAAGAAGGACGAGAAGATATGCTGGGCTATTGCTGAGGCGGCTCAGGATGCAATATTTATCATCAACCCTGAGAACAGGATTGAATATGTCAACAGTTTCGGGGCGAGGCTTTTCGGACTTCAACCTGAAAAAATGGTCGGCAGGAAGCTCGAAGCCCTGTTCCCGCTCCACATTTCAGACGAGCTGGAAGAGAAGCTTAAAAATGTCTTTGAAACGGGCCGGTCTATTTATGTCGAGGACAAAGTCATCTTTCCGAAGGGCGTAATCTGGATGCACACCTCGCTGGTTCCCATGCGGGATGAAACGGGAGAAGTGGTCTCTGTTATAGGGATTTCCCGCGACATCACCACGCGCAAGAAGCTGGAAGAGGAGCTCCGTTTGCTGCAAGCCTTGGTGCAGGATATAAGTCTGGCGGAGGATTTTAGCACCGCCCTTGAGGTTTCTCTTCAAAAAATATGCGAGGCTACAGGCTGGGTCATGGGAGAGGTATGGCTTCCTGCTTCCGACGGTTCTCATCTCGAATGCAGCCCTGTATGGTACAGCAACAGCGGTTTTAAGGGTCTGAAAAAATTCAGAAAGATCAGTGAGGGGTTCAGGTTCCAGCCGGGGATAGGCCTCCCCGGGCGTGCATGGTCTTCCAAAAGGCCGGCATGGGACATAGATGTTACCTTAGACTCGAATTTCCCGAGGGGGATTTATGCGGTTGAGGCCGGATTTAAGGCAGCAATGGCAATACCTGTCATTTCCAGGGATGAGGTCGTAGCCGTATTGGATTTTTTTGTTATGGAACCGAGGGCGGAGGACAGGAAGCTGGTTGAACTCGTTTCAACAGTTGCAGCATACTTAGGGGTCCTTTTCCAGCGCAAGAAGGCAGAGGAAGAACACCGCAAGCTCTTCCATGCGGTTGAGCAGAGTCCTGCATCGGTACTTATTACGGATACCAGGGGAAACATCGAATATGTAAACCCAAAGTTTATGAATATAACCGGTTATACAAAAGAAGATGTAGTTGGGAAAAAGCCGAATATCCTTAAATCAGGTGAAATGGCGCCTGAGATATATAAGGAATTATGGGATATGATTAAATCAGAGAGGGAGTGGCGCGGCGAACTCCTTAACAGGAAGAAGAACGGGGATCTATTCTGGGAGTACTTAAGCGTATCTCCGGTCAGAAGTGCTGAAGGGAAAATAACCCACTTCATAGGGATCAGCGAGGACATAACGGAACGAAAGAAGCTTGAGGAGGAGCTCTGCCATTCCCAGAAACTGGAGGCGGTGGGAAGGCTTGTGGGAGGGATCGCCCACGACTTCAACAACATCCTTACCGGCATAATAGGTTTCGCCGGTTTAATGCAGATGAACCTTAAGAAAGACGACCCATTGAAGGACCATCTGGAGCAGATACTTGAAGCCGCCGGTAGAGGTGCAAGCCTGACCCAGAGCCTCCTTATATTCGGAAGGAAACAGGTGATCCACCTTGCGCCGGTAAACCTGAACGAGATCATCGGGAAGGTGGATAAGCTTTTGTTGAGGCTCATTGGCGAGGATATAGAACTCCGGGCATTGACTTCAAAAAAAGACCTGATGATAATGGCGGACAGCGTACAGATAGAGCAGATACTGATGAACCTTGCCACCAATGCGCGGGACGCAATGCCTGACGGAGGGATGTTGACCATTGAAACATGCCGCGAAGAACTGGATAAGGAGTTCATAAAGATGCACGGCTACGGGGAGGCCAGAGATTATGCCCTGATTTCCGTTTCGGACACCGGCATTGGGATGGATGAAAAGGCTAAGGGCATGTTATTTGAGCCTTTCTTCACTACAAAGGAAGTAGGGAAAGGGACAGGGCTCGGGCTTTCGATAGTATACGGGATCGTAAAGCAGCACAATGGTTACATAAACGTATATAGCGAGGTCGGGAAAGGGACGACATTCAAGATATATTTCCCTCTGGTTAAAATGAAGGCCTGGGAGATAAAATCGGAAGAACCTGTGGTATCTGTGACAGGCACTGAGACAGTCCTTATAGGGGAGGATGATGCAACCGTCAGGAAGCTTTCAAAGACCCTACTTGAGACTTTTGGATACAAGGTTATAGAGGCGGTGAATGGACAGGACGCCGTAGAGAAGTTTATGGAGAACAAGGAGAAGATACAACTTGTGATCTTGGATGTAATAATGCCGAAGAAAAACGGCAAGGAGGCGTACGATCAGATAAGGAAGATATCGCCTGGTATCAAGGCCCTGTTTGTGAGCGGTTATACCGCGGATGACACTAAAAAGAGGGGAATCCTTGAGGAAGGGCTGGATTTTGTGTCGAAGCCGATTTCTCCTTCCGTATTTTTGAAAAAAGTAAGGGAGGTCCTTGATAAATGACGGAGAAAGACAACAAAGGTATTGTCCTGGTTGTTGATGACGACCCGTATGTCCTTAACGCTACATCGGCGCTCCTTAACAGCAAAGGTTATTTTACTGTTGCGTGCCAGGACCCGAGAGAGGCGGTAATAAAGCTCCTGGAAGGGAATAAGGACATAGTCCTTACAGACATCAAGATGCCCAATATCTCAGGGATCGAGCTTCTTAAAAAGGTGCACGGCATCTACCCTGATATGCCGGTTGTCATGATGACGGCATACGCCGACCTGGAGATAGCCATCGAGGCGATAAGGAACGGGGCCTTCGACCTGATAATCAAGCCTTACAATTCGGAATACCTCCTCTTCACGATAGAGAAGGCGGTCAGGTATAAGGCCCTTGTAGAGATGGAGAAGAATTACAAGAAGGTGCTTGAGGATACCGTCAAAACAAGGACGGAGGAGCTGGCGAATGCAATGAAGGCCCTTAAGGAATCGAGCCTTGAGACGATAAAGCGCCTGGCAGTTGTGGCCGAATACAGGGATACGGATACCGGCCATCATATATCGAGGATAGGCTTCTATACTAAGGTGATTTCCGAGGCCTTGCAGATGCCCAGCATCTTTGTGGAGACTATAGGCGTTACGAGCATGATGCATGACATAGGGAAGATCGGCATCCCTGACAGGATACTTTTGAAGCCGGGGCCCTTAAGCAAGGATGAAGATAAAATAATGAAGACCCACACGACGATAGGGCATGATATGCTTTCCGGCTCCATCCACTATAGCCTGCTGATGGCCGCTACCATAGCCATTAACCACCACGAGAGATGGGACGGTTCCGGTTACCCGAAGGGGCTGAAGGGCGAAGATATCCCTATGGAGGGGAGGATAACCATGATCTGCGACGTTTATGATTCGCTTCGCAGCAAAAGGCCATATAAGCCTGCTTTGGGTCATAAGGAGGCAGTTAGTATAATAACGGAGGGTGACGGCAGAACACTGCCGGGGCATTTCTGCCCGAAGGTATTCAAGGCCTTTAAAGAGAATGCCTCGGCCTTTGATGAGATATATAACGAGCATATCGAGGAGGAAATACGTTGAAGATAAACACGCGAATAACCGTCATGATGGTCATAATCCTTTTTCTGGGGGGGACAGGATATTTCGGCCTGACATATATGCATAAAAAGATGGTGGCCCTCGAGGTGGTCTCTATAGAGCTGGATACCGTGTCCCGCCTGAACCTCTCCCTGCATGAGGCTGTTTCATACCTGAACAATTATGTGGTAAAAGGGGATACTGAAGAGAAGGAGAGGTTCAAGGAGGCATCGGAGAGGGTAAGAGAGCTTTTCGATGCCGTCTACTTCATTGAGGAGGAGACTAAAACCAATGCTTCGCTGGGGAACGCAAAGAAGCTCTGGGCAAATATAGAGGAGATGGCCCAGGAACTGTTTAAATACAAAGCCCCTCTGAACGACAAGGAGGCCGTGGCATTGATGTTTGGGATCCAGCAGACCGCCGACCTGGTAAGCCAGTTGTACATCAGGGTGCATCACCTAAAGGACAAGGATACGCTGGAGAGGATAGTGAAGGAGGCAGAGTCGGCCAGGAAATGGGCTGGCTGGCTCCAGATAATAGGAACGGCGATTGCATTGATTGCAGGGCTTGTACTTTTCAGGTATAAACAGTAATAAGGCCTTACGCCCCAACGACCTTGTTTCTCCCCTCGCTCTTTGCCCTGTAAAGTGCGTCGTCTGCCTTCTTTATTAATCCATCTATTTCTTTGTTATCGGTAGGGAATGTTGAAACCCCGATACTTACTGTCAATGTCCCCAAGGGCTGGGTCTCCCTGAAAGGGAAGGGGTGTTCTGATATGGCCTTTCTTATCCTTTCAGCAAGGGAAACGGCTGTTTCCTTGCCGGTCTCAGGGAGGATAAGGGCAAACTCCTCCCCCCCATATCTGCAAGCAAGGTCTGCCTTCCTTATGCTCTTTTGCAGAAGGTCCGCCAATTCTCTCAGCAGCTCATCACCCCGTGGGTGCCCGTGGGTGTCGTTGTAATGCTTGAAGTGGTCTACGTCCAGCATTATGAGTGACAGGCTGTGATTATACCTTCCGGTCCTTTCAATTTCTATCTCTAACCGTTCCCTGAAAAATCTATGGTTATATAGTCCCGTAAGGCCGTCAGTGATGGCCTGGAGCTTTGTCTCCAAGTAGAGCCGCGCATTTTCCAGGGCAACGCCAACCTGTTCAGACACTGCCCTGAAAAACTCAAGGTCATACCATTCAAACGTGCCCGGCCTGTCCTTGAAGGCGCACAGAAGGCCGAGGGTCCTATCTCTCCTCCCGAACGGAACGGCTAATATTGACCGGATATCAGGGCTTAATATATCTACCTTGGCCAAGCCGAGTTCAGAATCCACATCTTTTATGAGCCTTCCCGTCCCTGTTTGGACAACAAGGCCGTAAAGCCCCTCACCTATTTTGCGCCGGACCTCTTTAAGCCCTTCCTTTTCAAAGCCTGTAAAGGACGCGGAGTAAAGCTCCTGGGTTCTTTCGTCCAGCAGCATGATCATAACCCTGTGGATATCCAGGTTCTTGCTTATGTCGCGTACGAGCCTGACAAGGAGCTGCTCTGTCTCGAAGGTTGTATTCAGCACCTTGCTTACGTTATAAAGCGTATAGAGCTCCAGCAGCCTCCTGTCGAGCTCTTTTTTTGCATCTTCGAGGGATACAGCCATATTGTTGAATTTCTCGGCCAAGGCCTCTATTTCGTCACCGGTCTTTATATCAATTCTATGATCTAACCTGCCTTCTCCAATGGCTCCCACTCCTTTATGGAGGGCAAGAAGGGGTCTTGTCACGTATCTGGAAAGGTATAAGGAAAATAACGGAAGAGCTATGCCTGCTATAATCAAGATAAAGGCAAATGCCGTATTTGCCTTTCTTCTCTTTGCTTTTGCAGCTTCCTCCATCCTTTTCATCTCTTCAATTGTAAGGCGATGAAACCTCTCTGCTTCACCAATGACCCGTTCCGAAAATTCATACACCTTCTTCATCAGTTGTGCCGCCGCCTTATTGCCGACGGGGTTATCCATATAAAGGATATCCACGATCATTTCTCCAAGCTTAACACTGTCATTGCTGACGGTACTTAAGACCTCGTCCCACTTGGCATCTCCCTTTTGTTGCTTCAACTCCTCAAGGTTTACCGATACTTCCATAATTAGCTTGTCGTAATGGTCTCTTTCACCTTTATCCCCGTATGAAATATACTCAGCTACAGGGATTACGAGCTTATTAAGACTTAGTTGCAAATTCCCGATCAGGTTGACCTTCCTGGATAACTTACTTGATTCATCTATGGTGTTCGATAGATCCCCCATTACTATATAGGCCGTACTTATAGAAACGGCAAACAGGGCTACCCCCAACAGGAAGACTCCGGAAAGCTTTTGGGCTATTCCCAATCTCATTTTATACCTATAACCATTATTATCTTTATGCCGGAGAGGTCTTTGAGTATCTCTTTAGGCAGGAAACCGATAGCTCCCTCAGTCTCTTTGACTGTATTGATGATATCGGCTGGACTGGCCGGTGTTTTCGGGATGGGAGTGCCTTCCTGGAATATCTTTTTGGTCCAGTAAAGCTTATATTCTTTTTGCGTCATCCTCACCGTCTCTCTCAGGAAAGCTTCCTTTGCAGCACCTTCAGGATAGAGCAGAGGGACGATCTTTATGTCGTCCTGGAACCTCTTTTCCCCAAGATAGATGTCTGCAATATCCGCTTCACTGACACTTACCAATGGGCCGGAGGCGTTGACTATTACCGCGATCTCTGCGGCATGGGCCTGTGAGATGCTGAGGAAGAGGAATATAATTAATGCTGCTATCGGTTTAAATATTTTCATAAATTTACTCTCCTGTCTTTAGATTCTCTTTACCCCATCCCCACCCTAACCCTCCCCTTGAAGGGGAGGGAACTAAAAAGTTTCCTCTCCCTCAGGGAGAGGATTAAGGTGAGGGTGGGGTCCTTGTAACGAGTTTAAAAATGGAACGACCACTGGGTCTCGAATACGTCATAATCCTTAGTTGCATCGTCATGGCGATACTGGAACTTAAGGCTGCTCCTTATTGGGTCTATGTCGTATTTCAGGCCTGCAATCGTCTGCCGCCTGTCAAATCCCCCGGGAAGGTCTTTGAAATAGGGATCGGTGCCTTGTACTTCCAACCTCTCATATCTGGCATACGGCGTCCAGTCGCCGTATGTATATGATAATTGGCCATAACAGGCGATCCCATCCCCGTCAGGGTTGTAGAATATAAAGCCTTCTGTGATGAATTCAAAGCCATTAGCAGCATAAACGATATCGGCCCCGTAGATAGTCTCGTCCAGTCCTGTCTTAGTGGAGGTATCCACCTCGAAGTTCGTAGCAAAGACCCCTACGGAAAGGCCCTTAACTGCGGAGGGTCTTAGAGAAACCCTTAAGACCGGCTGCTTGGAGCTGTTGTTGTCAGAGGCATTATTCGGTTCCAGCATACCTCCCATCATTTCAGGGCCGTTGCCCAGTTCGAACTCATACTTGAGCCTTCCTATCCCAAATGCCTTGCTTCCCTCTATCTCAAGTCCTGTAATATGGACCGGCAGCACCCCTCCATCATGTTCAAAGGCCAGGAAAAAAGGCCGATCAACCGTGGTAAAAAGCTGCCTTCCGTGATGGTAGGTCTTGTTCCAGTAACCCATGGCAGTGTGGAACTTCCCGGCCCGTATCACCAGCAGGTCGTTGACGGTATAGCCTATCCAGACCCTCTCTATGTCGGCCTCCTCATGCTCAAATGCTATCTCTGCAAGGAAGTTCAGTCTATCTCCGTATGATGCCGCGCTATAAAGAGACAGTTCATGAAAATAAAATGCATCGTGAGGATGTTCCCTGCTTTTGGTCGTATAGTTGATGTCCCCGAAGAGCCCCAGGTTCCAGCCGAACTTCGAGCTGTCCTCATTTTCATGGTCCTTTATCTTCTGCGAGAGGAAGTCTATCTGTTCCTGCTGCCGGGCGACTGTTTCCTGAATAGCTGATAGCTCATCGGCATGGACGTAGAACGGGAAAAGCAGGAGAATGATGATGAAAGGTATTTTGGTAAGTCGTTTCATAGGCACCTCTTTTTTATTATTCCCCTCTTTCCAAGGGGGGAGCTATAATGCTGTTCACTTAAGCTCAATAACACGTTCCCCCTCCCCTTAATCCCCTCCCGCCAAGGGAGGGGAGATGTAAAAGATTCCCTCCCCCTTGACGGGGTTTATGCCCCGTGGGTAGAGGGTGAGGGTGGGGGTGAACTAACTCATAGCGCACTTATCTGATACAGCATTACACCTAAGCTTATCATACAGGAATGCTTCCTTCAACCCTCAACGGGATATATACGGTAAACTTGCTCCCCTTGCCTGCCTCGCTTTCCAGCTCAATCCTGCCGCCATGTAATTCGGTAAGCCTTTTGGTCAGGGTAAGGCCAAGGCCGGTCCCGCCGGCTCCCCTTGATGCAGTATCATCCAACTGCTGGAATTCCAGGAATATCTTTTCCCTGTCCTCCGGCTTTATGCCTATGCCTGTATCCGTCACCGAGAGGACAAGGCAATTGTCCTTAAATTCGGCTCCGATGGTGATCGTGCCGCCCTCGGGGGTGAATTTTATCGCATTTCCGACCAGGTTCAGGAGTATCTGTTTTATCTTTCTGGGGTCTGCAAAGATCTCAGGGATACCCTCTGCTGTCTCAATATTCAAGGTCAGCTTCTTTCTCTCGGCCAGAGGGGATACGGTTTTCCTGACGAGATACATTACGGCCTCCGGCTGGAAGGTCTCAGGCTGGAGATCCATCTTGCCTGCCTCTATCTTCGAAAGGTCCAGGATGTTGTTTATGAGGTCAAGGAGGTGCTGAGCGCTTGTCAGGATGTTCTCCATGGCATCAACTTGCTCGTGGCTCAGCTCTCCCATCACCTTGTCTATCAGAAGCTCGGAGAAACCGATAATGGCGGTAAGGGGCGTCCTGAGCTCATGGGACATGTTGGCCAGGAACACCGACTTGAGGTGGTCTATCTCTTTTAATCTCAAGTTTGCATTGGTCAGGTCTTCATTCTTCCTGCCCAGTTCTTCCTTGCCGGCTTCGAGTTCATCATTCAAGGCCGTCACCTGATGGAGGGATTCCTGAAGTTCCTCCTTGCTTGCCATTAGCTCCTCTGTCGCCTCTTCAACGGAGGCTGCCATCCTGTTGAATCCTTCCGCCAGCGCCTCTATCTCGTCGCCGGTCTTTACAGATATCCTGTAGCTGAGGTCCCCCTCCTCGATCGCCCTGGCCCCCCTGTGAAGTGTAAGGATGGGCCTTGTCAAATATCGTGACAGGTACAGGGAAAGCAGGGGCAGCGCCATGATACTTATAGCCAGCACCATGACAAATGCGACATCGGCCTTCTTTTCCTTCCCCCTCGCCACATCCTCCATCTCCCTCATATCTTCGAGGGTGATGCTGTGGAACTCCCTTGCCTCCTCAATGACCTTTTCGAGGGAGGCATTTGCCTCCATTATCATGGCCGGAACCTCCCTCTTGCCGACAGGGTTTTTCATGTAAAGGAGTTCAAGTGCCATATCCCCCAATATTATGGTGTCATGGCTTACCCTCCTTAAAACCTCCTCCCACCTGTCCCCGCCTTTATGCCGCCTCAATTCCTCAAAGGTTGTCGATATCTGCGTAATGCGGAGGTCGAACTGGTCCCTTTCCTTTGCGTCCCCGGTAATAAGGTAATTGGTTACCGGTGTTAGCATCCTGCTCAGGTGGAGTTGCAGGTACCCCGTGAGCTCGACCCTCTTTGACAGGGCCTTTATCCCCTCTATGTTCTCTGTAAGGTCCCTCATTATGAGGTAGGCGGTGCCCAGGGAGAGGGCGAAGAGCACCACCCCTATAATAAAAGAGCCCATGAGCTTTTTGGCTATGCCTATCTTCATTTTATTTTCTCACTCTATTAAGAACTCAACGCTTTTTAGAAGCTTACCATCCCCCGTGGTTATGTCTATCCTGCCGATTCCCTTTGTCCCAGGAAGTATAGTCACCAGACTGTAAGTCCTGTAGCTTCCGGCCTTTATCGAAAGGGTTGCCTCTCCAAGCTTTTTCCCGTTAATGTACCAGAGATGCTTGATATTCTGCCCTGCACCTCCGAGAATCTTCGAATAGCAGTATAGCCTTCCCACACTGGATGAAAATTTTTCAGAAACCCCGACAGGGATCAGGTTTTCAACCGAGGTCGCGACTGTGGCAACCTCAACAGTAGGCTCACCTGCCGATGAAAAAGAAACTGCTGACAGTAAAAACATGACCGCCAAAAATAGATTCTTCATAATTTACTCCTGATATCAAGAATTGCCACAAAGGCATGAAGGCACAAAGGTCGATTTATAATCAAAAAGCTAAAAATCTTTCTTGGTGTCTATGTGCAATACTGTTCAGATAGGCGTTATTAGTTAGTTCACCCCCACCCTAACCCTCTACCCACGGGGCATAAACCTCGTCAAGGGGGAGGGAACTCTAATAAATCTCCCCTCCCCTGGCGGGAGGGGATTACGGGGAGGGGGAACGTGTTATACGCCTAAGTGAACATCATCGTATTTATGTAGCAAATATTTACACGTTCGTCGTAACAGCCTCATGCATTGGAAACCCCAAGGCCTTCTCTGCTGCCTGGGCTAGTTCCCTGTCGTGATCATGAGATGTGGCGAATACCCTGAAATGGACAACCTTTGCCGGTATGAACTTGAATATCTCGAGGAGTGGCTCAGGTGAAGTCTTGCCAGTGGAAGGGTCGAAGATGTTTATCTTTTTTGAACCCTCAGCCATGGGGTTCAGTGGCCTCGGGTCCTGGGCCGCCATGTCCACCTTGAACTGGAGTTTTCTCAATCTTTTTGGCAGGCATTCCCGTATGGCATCCTCGTAGTCCCCGGACTTTTTGAACCCCATGCCCTTCTGGGCCTGGTCTATGGTCAGGTCCGTCGCGTATGCCATCTTCCACTTGACCTGTCTCTGGATTATCTTCTCCCACTCCTTCCCAAGTTCCTTCTTTTCAGGGTCATCAGACCTTGCCCACCTTTCGACCTCCTGAAGGAGATACCATTCATTGACTTCGATGTACCTCTCCAGTTCCTTCTTTGGATTAAAGGGGAAGAGGTGCTTCATGGTGTCGGCGAATATCTCCTGCATGTGAAGGTCGATGGCCCTTGTGGTCCTGTGGTAATAGACGTGAGAATAGAGATAAAACCTGGCATCTATGAACCGGGTAAATGCGGATGTCCCGGATTTATGGAGGGTAAGCCCCTTGTCAGTGAAAAGGGTGTAGAACTGGAGCCTCTTTATATCCACTATGTCAATGGAGAAGCCGGTCATGTAGGCGTCCCTCTGGACATAGTCCAGGTTGTCCACGGTGTATATGCCGGACAAGAGCTGCTGGAGGAACAGTAGCCACCGGGGATGTTCCTTGTCCGGTTTCGGCATCTTCTCACCCTTCCTCGGCTTGGCGATCAGGAACGATATCTGTTCAGGCTCCATGGCCTCATCGAAGTAGCCGGAGGGGCTGCGTCTTATCTTCTTTATTATAGCGCCAAGTTTTTTTGTGATTATCTCCTGTCCAAGGGACTCATGGGTCAGGTCGAAGTTTATCAGGAAGTTGTCGTCAAAGAAGTGGCCGTAAGGGCCATGCCCTATATCATGCAGGAGTCCTGCCAGCCTCAGCAATTCCTCAACATAGTTGCGTGAAGGGGCATCAGGGCAGACTTCCTTCAAAGACGGATAGAGATGGAGGGCGAAATCCCCTGCCATATGCATGGTTCCGATGGAGTGCTGGAACCTTGAATGCTCGGCGGAAGGGTAGACCCACCAGGCGCTCTGGAGCTGGTGAATGCGCCTGAGCCTCTGCATCCAGGGGGTGTCAATAAGGTCCTTTTCCGCCTTTTCCTTGTTGTCAATTGGTGTGGTGAACCGAATGTAGCTGTAAATCGGGTCGGCCATGAGGGCTGTTCCCTGGTATAAAACAGGTTCAGTGGCTTTATTTACCATGAAAAAACATTAGCAGAAGTGGTGAGTGATTGTCAATCTTGTATTGTTGAAGGGTGGGTTTTAATCCTTGTTTTTATGGAAGTGGTTCTACAGCCTGGCCCCTTTAACCACGGAATGAATCACGCGCGGTGACGCATAAAGTCAGGCGCGCGCTCATTTTTTCAATTTGAAATGCAGATAAATGACAACGCTTAGTATCGCGGCAAAGAAGCACCACACGGAAAAAAAGGCGACGGTGTAGAACCAGTAGGCGATAATAAAAAGGAACAACGTCAGAACGCCGAGGACATTGATTATCTTGTGACTCGAAAAGAAGCAACTCACACACGTTGCCGCAAGATAAAGCCCCATCACCTGGACTTTATTGAAATGGGGCAAGGCATACACAATGTTACAATTAATTTCGGAAATGACGGGATAGGTGACGATAAAGTAAAGATTGTACAGGCCGACCGCGATCCCAGTGATCAGGAATGTCGATATCACCTTTTTGCGCCAAGCTACGGTTTCCAGTAAGCCAATTGAGAATGGCACAAATATTGGCCACAATACGTGCGAAAACAACGTAAACACGTATGTCATGGTCATATTGAGCAGTGGGACATCATACCGAAATGACAGCCATAGCATTCCTTCGATGATTTGCTGAACCCCGAACAAAAGCGGGATCATCGCAAACGGAATCTCTGCCTTTCGTTCCGTCTGTTTCAGTGTTGCCACACCGAAGCCTGACAATGAAACTCCGGCTACAAAACTTGCTGTTGCTGAAAAACACATCGTACTTAGTTCCTTTCATGCCGGTCGGGATCGACCCAGCGCTCTCTACCGGGGAGCACTCCAGAATCTGGTAAGTTTTGCACGCTGATTAAAAAAAAGCAAAGGAAAAAATCAAAGGGGCCATGCTCGATTTATTTTTCCGTCTAAAGGTTTCAATCCTCACTCGCATCACTATCCCAGCGTTCAAAATAGAGTAATCCCGTACTCTTACACCCTCTTTTGCACTGCATCCCATATCTCTGTAAGTTCCAGATGCTGTGCCCATTCTGAGATATATTTCATGTCGATACTCTCCCCGCTGATTTTCAAGATTCCCGTAATGTCCCTAAGATGCTTCTCCGAACTACCCTCTTTGTAAAACTCCATCTTCTTGATGATTACATCTTCAGGGGATGCGAAGCTTGCCTGATACGAATCCGCCGGATAGAGCCTGTGTATACGCCGGAACCTGCTTGAGTCAAAGGGAGTATCTTTCTTTATCATCACATCCACCTTTAGGCCAGATGCGGGGTGAATAATGTTGAACTGGCTTTGACGGCGGATGGCCTCTCTTATCCGCTCTTCGCTTATATAAAACTCATCGGAGGGAAAAGATACAATCAAATCCGAGACATTCTTTTCCTCTATAGCCGCAACTATGTCTATATCGTTCGTCAGGCGCGGCTCCCCGTATGCCATGGCAGCAACAGAGCCGGTCACAAGGTAAGGAATCTGGAGATGCTCAAATACCTCCACGATCCGTTGCAACAGTTCAAACGGCCCCATGCGAAAGCCTCCTTGCCACTTCTGATTCAACTCTCTTCACGTCCCATTCTGGATGCGTATGCCTGAGATGCACCATCAGCATCTCATGGGCGGACATCCACATCCTGAAGCCGATAGCTATCCGCTCTGCCGGGGTCTTGCGTTTCAACACGTCTGCCATTTCGTCATCCACAACCTCGATCTGACCGCGGTCGAGTCTTAAAGCCTTTTCCATCACGACTCCTATTTATTATCTGCCATATATCCTCTGCCTATCTCTTATCTGTTTTCTTATTGTCTATCCTTTTTACCGTCCCAAACCCCCTTGATTCATGGTCTTCACTGAAAACCCCTTTTATTCGACTCATTGATTACAAATAGCTTATTATTACTCCGGCAACTATATATATAAACTCCCCTCCCCTGGCGGGAGGGGATTGAGGGGAGGGGGAGACCGTTGTAAACTCACGATCTTTCACCCCCACCTTAATCCTCCCCCGTCAAGGGGGAGGAGATAGAATTTAGA
>JAUSKU010000023.1 GCA_030646755.1 Deltaproteobacteria bacterium | reverse complement strand
GAAATATGGTCTGTTGTATCATCTCTTTAACCCTCCTGGATTTTTGGTTTCACCACACAGGTGAGGATTATACCTCACTGAAACCTTGGATCCAAGAGGGTTTTTGCGTTTTATGGGGCAGCTAACGCGGAATTTGGGCTTCAGCCCTCCCTTGTCATCTCACCACTTCTCTGTTATATTTCATAACAACGCCCTTGCGGTTGCTTAGCTTGCAGACGTTTGAGCCCAAATAAGTGATTAGGTACTTTTGTGAATCTCTTTATAGAAAGACTAACATCCATCCCTGTAAATAAACAGCCGGTGGAGATCGTTGAGAGGAAAGGCAAGGGACACCCCGACACCCTCTGCGACAGGGCCGCAGAGGAGCTTTCCATAAATCTTTCCAGATATTATCTTGAGAAGTTCGGAAGGGTCCTTCACCACAATGTGGACAAGTGCATCCTGGCAGGTGGGAGCAGCGATGTGAGCTTTGGTGGCGGGAAGGTAACAAAACCTATATACCTCCTTCTTGTCGGAAGGGCAACATCAGAAGTTGGAGGAGCTCCAGTTCCTATAGCTGAACTCGCCGTTGATGGGACTAAAAACTGGCTCAGGGAGGCTTTCAGATTCCTTGACGTTGATAAAGATATAGAAATAGATTACAGGATAAGGCCAGGGAGCATAGACCTGGTTGCAGCCTTTGAAAAGGAGTTGGAAGTCCCTCTTGCCAACGATACATCCATTGGCGTATCATTCGCACCTTTGACCGAGACCGAAAGGCTGGTAAGGGAGGTTGAGGTCTACCTTAACTCAAAAGAGGTCAAGAAGGCCCATCCTTACATAGGGGAGGATATAAAGGTTATGGGTGTAAGGATAGGGGATGAAATAAGGCTAACGGTAGCTGTAGCATTCATCTCCCACTTGATCCCGTCCCTGAAGGATTATATGGAGATCAAGAGCAGGGTTTCCTCCATTATTTTGGAATACAGCGGAAGCATCGTTTCTAAAAAGGTTTCAGTGGATGTCAATACAGCAGATGTCATGGAAAAAGGGGCCGTTTATATAACAGTCACTGGGACCAGCGCAGAGAGCGGAGATGACGGTCAGGTGGGGAGGGGGAACAGGGTAGGGGGGCTCATAACACCTTACAGGCCTATGACCCTGGAGGCCACCGGCGGGAAGAATGCCATAAGCCATGTGGGTAAGCTTTATAACATAGCGGCCCACAATATAGCCGGACGGATATCATCCGTAAAAGGTGTAGATGAGGCATACTGCTACATGGTGAGCCAGATAGGCAGGCCTATAACAGAGCCTCAGGTAGTCGATCTGATGCTCAGAACGGAACTAAGCGAGGGAGAGGTTAAAAGGATTACCGAAGAGGTTGTGGGATATGAATTGAAAGGGTTGCCTTTTCTCTGGAAAAGGGTTATAAGGAGGGAGTTTGAATTGTTCTAAAATCAGAGTAAAGACAGGTAGAGGTAGAGTATTTTTACCTTTACCTTTACCTGATCTAATAAAAACACGGAGGTATTAAATGAAGATCTGCAAGGTTTGTCACGCTGTATGTCCTGAGAAGCATTGGTATTACGACGAGAAACTCTACGAGGCGTATCATGACGCCAAAGGTGTTGAGTCGATAGAATGCGAGGGATGCCACAGGATAAAGATGAAGGACTTTCACGGGACTGTTTACATTGCGGGTAAGGTCCTGAAGGAAAAGAAGGATGAACTCCTCAGGCTCATAAAGAACGAGGAGAAGATGGACCTCCCGACCCACACCCTTTCCAGGATCTACGATATAATAGATGAAAAAGACAGGGTGGTTGTGCATACCCTCAATCAGCGTCTCGCCTTTAACATAGGGATGCAGCTCAAGAAGACCTTCAGGGGCAAGCTTCACATACTCAGGGAAGGCGAGAGAAAGATGGGAGTCATGCGCCACTCCAGCAGCAAGGAGGATGTGGTGGTAAACTGGGTCCAGACGGAAGTAAAAGAGAAAAAGGTTCCCGGCGGTAAGACTGCGACCATAAAGGCTGCTGCAAAGAAGGCCTCTGCAATGGGGGCCTCGAAAAAGGCTACGACTAAAAAGAAGTAGGTGTAATCCTTTGATATCCATTTCCCTCATAGTCCTGGGCCTTCTCTTCTTTCTTCCCGGAGAGGCCCTGGCGTGGGGGCCTGCCACCCATATCCACCTCGGTTCGGAGGTCCTGAAAAATCTCACATTGCTGGCCCCGTCCCTTCAGAGACTTCTCTCCGGACATCCGTCTGACTATCTTTACGGGTGCATAGGGGCCGACATCATCTTCGGGAAGAAGTTTACCCCTTACTCCAGCCACTGCCACAACTGGAAGGTCGGCATGGAGGTACTGGCGAAGGCTGAGACAGATCCACAGATATCCTTTGCATACGGCTACTTAAGCCACCTGGCCCATGACATCGTTGCCCACAACTATTATATCCCCACCCAATTAGTTGCATCATTTCAGACAAGGACACTGAGGCACGGTTACTGGGAGACGAGGTTTGACACCCATACAGATAAGGAGGTTTGGGATATATTGAGGGGTCTTGCCAAGGGGGATAATAGGAGCAATGATGATCTGTTGGAGCGTGTTTTAGAAAACAATATACTGCCGTTTAACATCAACAAGCAGATATTTGCCTCCTGGCTCCTGCTTCACAGGGTGGAACACTTGAAAAACATGGTCAGCACTATAGCTTCCATGTCCAAATGGCCCCTTAGCAAAGAGGATGTTGAAGAATGCCGCACATTGTCCCTCGATATCACCATAGAGCTGCTGACAAAGAAAGATGAGGCCCTTTGCCTGAGGGTAGACCCCACGGGGAGGAAGAGCATATCCTTGGCAAAGGATATGAGGAAGAGGCTGAAGGGGCTTGAAAAAGGAAGCTCAGTAGACAGCAAGACTCAAAAAGAGATAATGAGCATTATCCAACCCAGGTTCAGGGAGAGCATGTTCTCTGCGACAGACAATCTGGAGGTCATAAAGTTCCCTTCTTAAATAGGCAGAACGGCGGAAGAGAAGAGATGATTAAGATACTTGAGGTATTGACAAAGGGAAGCATCTGATGTAAAAAAAATTATAAAAATAAAGGAAGGGGGTGATTTAGGATGAAGAAAGGTATTGCAAGTTTGGCAGTTCTGCTTCTTTTGACCGTTTCCGTTATCAGCGGATGTGGCCAGAAGCTTAAACAGGAGAATGAAAACCTCAAGAAGCAGGTAGAGGCTGTTACCGGCGAAAAGGCATCAGCAGAATCTAAGGTAGGAGAGCTCACTGCAAAGGTTGATGAGCTTACTAAGGCCAATACGGAGCTTACGACAAAGGTTGATGAGCTGACAAAGGCCAATGAAGAGCTTAAAAAGAAGGGCGGGAAGAAAAAGAAGTAATCTGTAATTTGAGGCAGCCGGATGGCTGCCTCAAACATTTAAGGTATCTCCGTCTCCCCCATGAGGTACTTGTCGATACCTTTTGCTGCCGCTCTGCCGTCCCTTATGGCCCAGACAACAAGTGACTGCCCCCTTGACATATCTCCTGCGGAAAAGAGCTTATTAACACTGGTTTGCATGTCTGCATTTACCGCAACATTCCCTCTCGCATCATACTTAACGCCGAGGTCATCAAGAAGTCCTTCATGGACGGGGCTTAAAAAGCCCATTGCCAGTAAAACCAAATCTGCCTCCTGCTCAAATTCGCTTCCCGGGATCTCCTTCATCTGCATGTTGCCCTTTTCATCCTTTGCCCACTCAACCCGTATAGCATGCAGCTTCGTAACTTTTCCGCCGCTCCCGCTGAACGACTTTGTGGCTATGCAGTAGTCCCTGACCCCACCCTCTTCGTGAGAAGAAGATGTCCTTAGTATCCTCGGCCACTGGGGCCAGGGGTTATCAGCCTCCCTGTCTTCAGGAGGCTTGAGAAGGAGTTCATACTGGTATATGGCTGTTGCGCCCTGTCTTACAGCGGTCCCGACGCAGTCCGCGCCAGTGTCACCGCCCCCAAGAATGACTACTTTCTTACCCTTAGCGGTTATATCCTGCTCTTCAGAAAATTTGACGCCTGCGTTCTTCTTGTTCTGCTGTACGAGGTATTCCATGGCGAAGTGGATACCCTTAAGCTCCCTTCCGGGGACTGGGAGGTCCCTAGGCTTCATGGAACCGCCTGTGAGACAGACGGCGTCAAAATCCTTAATTAGGTCGGATGCCTTGTAATCCACTCCAACGTTAACACTGGGCTTCATAATTACACCCTCGGCAGCCATGAGGTCTACGCGGCGCTGGACTATATGCTTTTCTATCTTGAAGTCCGGGATCCCGTACATCAGGATGCCACCCATCCTATCGGACTTTTCGAAGAGGGTCACTATGTGTCCGGCCTTGTTAAGGAGCTGTGCTGCTGCAAGCCCTGCAGGCCCTGAACCGACAACTGCCACCTTTTTTCCTGTCCTCTTCAAAGGTGGCTCAGGCTTTATCCATCCCTCCTTAAAGCCGCGCTCCACTATCTCCAGCTCTATCTGCCTTACAGAGACAGGGTTGTTGTCAATATTCAGGACGCAGGATGCCTCGCACAGGGCAGGGCACACCCTCCCTGTAAACTCGGGGAAGCTGGCAGTGGAAAGGAGAAGATCAAGGGCGTCCTTCCAGCGGCCCTTGTAGATCATATCGTTCCAGAAAGGGACCAGATTCCCCAGCGGACACCCGCTATGGCAGAACGGCACTCCGCAGTCCATGCAGCGGGCAGCCTGGGCCTTAAGCTTATCCTCTGGAAACTCTGCGTAGAGCTCTTTCCAGTCGCAGGTCCTTTCAGCAACCGGTCGGCGCTGAGGTGTCTCCCTGTCGTATTCCATGAAACCTGTTATTTTACCCATTTTCAACCACCTTCTTCTCGTTTAACTTTGCCATCACCTTCCTGTACTCTGTCGGAATCACCATGACAAACTTCGGGATGCTCTCGTCCCAATTCTTGAGCAACCTTTCCGCCACAGTGCTGCCGGTGTATTTATAGTGCTTCTCCAGAAGCTCCTTCAGCAGCATCTTGTCCTTTTCCTCTGAGACCTGCTCAAGATCCACCATGCTCATGTTGCAACGTTCCTTGAAGCTGTACTCCTCATCGAGGACAAAGGCGTAACCGCCGCTCATGCCTGCAGCGAAGTTCCTGCCGGTCTTGCCGATGACCACAACATTTCCGCCAGTCATATACTCGCAGCCATGGTCTCCAACTCCCTCCACTACCGCATTGGCGCCGCTGTTGCGGACGGCAAAACGCTCTCCGGCAATTCCTCTAAGGAAGACCTCTCCGTTTGTTGCTCCGTAAAGGAGGGTATTCCCGACGATGATGTTCTGCTCAGGGACAAAGGGAGAATTTTTTGGCGGGTAGATTATAATACGGCCGCCTGAAAGTCCCTTTCCCACATAGTCATTGGCGTCCCCTTCCAGCTCCAGAGTTACGCCTTTCGCAAGGAATGCCCCAAGGCTCTGACCTGCCGTACCGGTAAATTTACATCTGATGGTATTGTCAGGAAGATAGTCACCTCCAAAACGTCTGGCAATCTCTCCTGAAAGCATGGTACCAACAGTCCTGTTTATGTTCTTTATGGGAAGCGTTATCTCTACCGGTTTCCTGTTCTCAAGGGCATCCTTGGCCAGGTCTATCAGTTTGTTGTCCAGTGCCTTATCAAGACCGTGGTCCTGGGCCTGGACGCATCTTATGGCTATGTCATCAGGCACCTGGGGCTTGTAAAGTATAGATGAGAGGTCAAGCCCTCCTGCCTTCCACAACTCTACAGCCTCGCTTACATCCATCCTGTCCGTACGTCCGATCATCTCGTCAATCTTTCTGAAGCCAAGCTGGGCCATCAACTCCCTGACCTCCTGGGCCACGAAAGAGAAGTAGTTCACCAGATAATCCGCCTTGCCCCTGAACTTCTTGCGGAGCTCCGGGTCCTGGGTTGCTACGCCGACAGGGCATGTGTTCAGCTGGCACTTGCGCATCATTACGCATCCGAGGACTATCAGCGCTATGGTAGCAAAACCATATTCCTCGGCGCCGAGGAGGGCTGCAATTACCACATCCCGCCCCGTCCTCATCTGCCCGTCCGTCATGACCCTGATCCTTCCCCTCAAATCGTTAAGCACGAGGGTCTGATGGGTCTCTGAAAGTCCCAGCTCCCATGGAAGACCTGCGTGTCTTATGGAAGAGATGGGTGAAGCACCAGTCCCGCCGTCAAAGCCGCTTATTAAAACATGGTCAGAGTGGGCCTTGCTGACACCGGCAGCAATGGTACCGACACCTATCTCTGCGACCAGCTTTACCGATATCCTTGCCTTGGGGTTTATGTTCTTCAGGTCATGGATAAGCTGCGCCAAGTCTTCTATGGAGTATATATCGTGATGCGGCGGCGGAGAAATCAGTGTGACCCCTGGTGTGGTATGCCTTACCCTTGCGATGGTTTCATCCACCTTATGACCCGGAAGCTGTCCGCCCTCTCCCGGCTTTGCACCCTGGGCCATCTTTATCTGAAGCTCGTCGGCATTCACCAGATAGTGGGCGGTAACACCGAAACGGCCTGATGCCACCTGCTTTATGGCGCTCCTCCTGAAGTCCCCGTTAGCGTCCCTCTTGTATCTCTCAGGGTCTTCTCCGCCCTCGCCGGAGTTGCTCTTTCCGCCAAGCCGGTTCATCGCTATCGCCATGGACTCATGGGCCTCCCTGCTTATGGAGCCGAAAGACATGGCCCCTGTGGCAAAGCGTTTCACGATCTCGCTGACTGGTTCTACCTCTTCAATCGGGATGGGGTTATCGGTCTTCAGCTTGAAAAGCCCGCGCAAAGTAGCAATGTCCCTGTTGTGGTCATTTACAAGTGAGGAAAACTCCTTATAGAGCTTATAGTCATTTGTCTTTGTTGCCTGCTGTACCTTGGAAATAGTTTCAGGGTTTATCGCATGGTATTCACCACCGCGGATCCACTTGTAGGCCCCTCCCATATCCAGCATCTGTTTTGTTACAGGCCTCTTAGGAAACCCCTTGGCATGGAGCATTACAACCTCTTTTGCAATCACATCAACTCCAGCTCCGCCTATCCTGGAGGTCGTGCCTGTAAAGTACCTGTCTATAACCTCCTTATTTAATCCTATGGCCTCGAATATCTGGGCACCCTGGTAACTCTGGAGGGTGGAAATACCCATCTTGGAGAATATCTTGAGGAGCCCCTTGCCTGACGCCTTTATGAAGTTTTTTATTGCTGTCTTTTCATCGATGTTTTCGGGAAGCAGTTTCTGGGCAAAGAGGTCTGTAACGGTCTCGAAGGCCACGTACGGGTTTATCGCCCCGGCGCCAAAACCCACAAGGAGGGCAAAGTGATGGACCTCACGGGCGTCCCCGGCTTCAACAACGATCCCGGCCTGTCCTCTCGTCCCCTCTCTTATCAGGTGGTGATGGACTGCGGCAGTGGCAAGGAGGCTCGGTACCGGGGCCAGCTCTTCGTTGACGCCCCTGTCGCTCAGGACGATGATGCTGTATCCCTCTTTTATGGCCCTGGAGGCCTTGCTGCACAAATCATCCAGCGCATTTTTCAGTCCCTTCTCTCCATCCGCTGCCTTGAAGGTCATGCCCAGGGTAGTGGTCTTGAAGTCTCCCACGGATACATGTCTCAGCTGTTCGAGTTCAGCATTTGTGAGTATCGGGTGGGGAAGCTCAAGGAGGTGGCAGTGCTTCGGGGTCTCGTCAAGGAGGTTTCTCCTTGCTCCAAGGTACCCTGTCAGGGACATCACCAGTTCCTCCCTGATCGGGTCTATGGGAGGGTTTGTCACCTGGGCAAAGAGCTGTTTGAAGTAGTTGTATATTAGCTGGGGCTTCTTGGAGAGGACTGCAAGGGGGGTGTCTGTCCCCATTGATCCTACCGGCTCCTCCCCGTTTACAACCATCGGGATAACAATGGTCTTGATGTCTTCAAGGGTATAGCCGAATACGTTCTGTCTTGAGGTAAGGGTTGAGTGGTCCGGCTGATGATAAGATGGAGGCGCCGGCAGCTTTGAAAGTTCTATCTTGTTGTCCCGCACCCATTCACGGTATGGTTTCCTGCCGACCATCTCTGCTTTGAGCTCAGAGTCGTCAATGATCCGTCCCTTTGACAGGTCAACAAGGAACATCTTCCCCGGCTCAAGCCTCCCCTTACGCACAACCTCTTCCGGCTTAAACGAAAGGACCCCGGCCTCGGACGCCATGACCACCAAGTCGTTTGAGGTGATCCAATAACGGGCCGGACGCAGGCCGTTACGGTCAAGGGTAGCGCCTATGCATGTACCGTCACTGAACGCCATGGCTGCCGGGCCGTCCCATGGCTCCATAAGGGCCGCATGGTATTCATAGAAGCCGCGTTTCCCTTCATCTATATGGACGTTCTTGTCCCACGCCTCAGGGATCATCATCATCATTGCATGAGGCAGGGGGCGGCCTGAGGCAACCAGGAGCTCAAGTGCGTTGTCAAACGAGGCTGAGTCGCTTCCTCCGGGCGTTATGACAGGGAAGAGCTTCTTTATGTCGTCTCCGAAGAGCTCCGACTGCAATGTGGCCTCACGAGACCGCATCCAGTTTATGTTACCCTTCACCGTATTTATCTCGCCGTTATGGGCAAGGTACCTAAAAGGCTGTGCCAGGTCCCATGTGGGGAATGTATTTGTGCTGTAACGCTGATGGACAAGGGCCAGGGCGCTTATCATTGCCTCATCGTTTAAGTCAGGATAAAAGGTGGACATCTGGCCTGCCAGCAGAAGCCCCTTGTAGATGATGGTCCTCGAAGAAAGGCTTGGGACATGGAAGTAACTGGCCTGACTCATTCCTGAGCCGCGAACGGCATTCTCCACGCACCTCCTTATGACATAGAGCTTCCTCTCAAAAGAGGGCACATCATGGGCCTTACGTCCGACAAACAGCTGTCTGATAACCGGTTCCACCGACTTGGCCTGATACCCTATGGTGCTGTTGTCTATAGGGACATCCCTCCATCCGAGGAGTTCCTGTCCCTCTTCCTTTATAATCTTCTCAAGGAGCTTTTCGCATTCCCTCCTCTGGGCCTCATCCCTTGGCAGGAATACCATCCCGACGCCGTATTCACCAGCCTGCGGCAGAGAGATACCTATCTTCCCGCATTCCCTGGAAAGGAACTCATGAGGAAGCTGGATAAGTATCCCGGCACCGTCACCCGTATTGGGATCGGCTCCTGTTGCGCCGCGGTGGGTGATGTTTACCAGTATCTCAAGCCCTTTCTTTATGATATCGTGGGACTTTACACCCTTGATGTTGGCGACAAACCCGACGCCGCAATTGTCTTTTTCGAATTGAGGGTCGTACAACCCCTGCCTCGGAGGCATCCCTGCTCTTGTATCCAACCTTATTACTCCTTTTTACTAAATTATAAAACAGATGAGCCTCTTGCAAAAGTCCAAGAAATGCAGTTTTGTCATTTCGACCAACGGGAGAAATCTTTGTTTTTATTACAGTGAAAGATTCCTCACTTCGTTCGGAATGACACATTAAGAGAGTTTTGCAAGAGCCTCAGATATAAATTATTTATCCTTAACGACCTCATTCAACTCTGAAACAAGTTTATCAAGGTCTATGAAGTGCAGCTTGCAGGCCTGCCCTATGGTCACAAGCTTTGCCATGGTGCTTCTCAGAGCAGGGTTTGCCAGAAGCCCGAAACAGTGCCCCTGCTTTGTGAATACCGGAAGGGTATCCGGGTATTTTTCCAGTACTTCGTATACGTTGGAATCCTTAGTTATCTTCATATCCATCCTTTATTGCCCGGAAATTAGCGCCTTCCCCGATTCTGTAAGCCTGTCAAGCCCTTCCTGGCTGAATGCCTCAGCATAGAACCTTACAACCGGCTCAGTCCCCGAAGGCCTGATAAGCACCCAGCTCCCGTCGGAAAGTACCAGTTTCGTCCCGTCTATGGTAACAACCTTATCTACATTTAATCCGGCAAAGGAGGATGGCAGGGTCTTGAGTCTATCCTTCAGCCCACTTCCTTGCAAATGGATATTTACCCTCCGCGTGAGGACAGTCCCTACCTCGGAATAGAGGTTATCAAGCATCTCAGTGACGCTCTTTCCCTCCCTGGCCACCATCTCTGCCACCAGCAGGCAGGCCAGGATCCCATCCTTCTCTGGGACATGCCCCTTTATTGTGAGGCCTGCGCTTTCCTCCCCGCCTATTACCAGCTTGTCCTCGGAGATAAGCTCACCTATGTACTTGAAGCCAACAGGTGTCTCGTAAACCTCGACACCATGTTTCTTTGCGACCCTGTCTATAAGATGGGTTGTGGCGACGCTCCTTGCCACACCGCCCTTCCATCCCCTTGTCCTGATGAGGTAGTCAAGGAGGAGGGCGATAATGTAATTTGGTTCTATGTACCTCCCGCCTTTATCTACGATCCCGAACCTGTCAGCGTCCCCGTCAGTGGCAAGGCCAAGGGATATAGTGCTGTCGCCTTTCACCTTTTCTATGAGGTCGCGGATATTCTCTTCGGCGGGCTCAGGCGGCCTCCCGCCAAAAACAGGGTCAGGGTGTTCGTGGAATCTTATAATATCGCAGCCTGCATCTTCAAGCAGGGTGTCCAGATAACCCCTTGATGTTCCGTAGAGGTGGTCTACCCCCACATTCATCCCTTTAAGGACGCTGAGATCGACCTTCTTTTTCAAGTCCTCCAGATACGGCTCTATAGGATCAATGATCTCGATTAACTTCTCATCCATCCCCTTTTTAAGGGAGACCTCCCGATAGGTCATCTCCCCCATCATCTCGTTGGCCCGCCTTTCAATCTCTCCCGTTGTCTCCGGCAGTGCAGGGCCGCCCCATGATGAGGAAAACTTGAGGCCGTTGTATTCAGGCGGGTTGTGACTGGCCGTGAAGTTTATACCTCCAGCCGCCTTCCGCCTCAATATCTCAAAGGCTATCACAGGGGTCGGGACATCCCTCTTGCAGAGGAAGGCCTTGATGCCGTTGGCAGCCAGGATCTCGGCCGCCTCCAGTGCAAACCTTCTACCCATGAAGCGGGTGTCATAACCTACAACCACACCCTTCCCGGTCTCACCCTTTTCCCTGAGAAGGTCGCAGATGGCCTGAGTAACAATCCTGACGTTCTCGAAGGTGAACTCATCAGCCAGGATCGCCCGCCACCCGGATGTACCAAACTTAATCTTTGTCATGCGTGACCCCTATACATAGAACTTACGATATTTACATAATCTCCTTTGCGCTGTCAAACAAAATTTCCCTCTTTACATCCAATTCTTGTCTTGACAGCGAGATAGGAATGAATTAAGTTTAGATTAATAAGACAGGAGTTAGAAGATGATTACTGCTGAACTTCATAAGAGAGTGGAAAAGATTGCCCATAACGTGGGGATGGAAGAAGATATTTTCGTATTAAAGGCTTCCATATCCTATCTGGCAGAAAAAAAACGGGCTTACTTAAAGGAGAGATTTGAAATACTCTCCAGGTACGGGGCGGGCTCTGTCGCCGACCTGCAGGAGAAGATTAAGAAAGGAACGGTTCCCGAACATCCGGCATGGGAAGACTTGATAGAAGTTGAAAACATTGAGGCCGAAGTCAGGGAGATGGATGATGCCATTAGAGATTTACAAAAAACTGCGGGACCTGGCTCTCACTGAATTCAGTGACATTGTTGAAAATACAGAATTTATAAGGTCTGAGACGGGCAGACCGCGAAAGTTACGCATTTACCTGATTGATGGGACATTCTTGGATATATGGTACTCGCTGCAAGAACGGCATTATTCCTATCACTGGGAGAGAAAAGATATAAATGGCAAGCTTTACAGGCATGACAATGCACCCCACCACAGATGGTTAAATATAAAAACATTTCCGAAACACTTTCATGACGGTTCTGATGAAAACCTAACTGAAAGCATGCTTCCTGAAGACCCTGAAAAAGCCCTTTCTTCATTTCTAACATTTTGCCGTGAAAAACTATCTGAATGATCCTAAAAAAACAGGCTCTTTCTCATTTCAAGTGGGTAAATTATTTCCCCTCCCCTTGCGGGAGGGGGTGAGGGGGAGGGGGAACTTGCCATTACGGGAAGACCATGTATAAACGATTAGAACCATTTGCCAATAACCTTAGA
>JAUSKU010000019.1 GCA_030646755.1 Deltaproteobacteria bacterium | reverse complement strand
CGAGTTTTTGACAGCATTGATGCTCTTGAAAACAATTTATCGTCATCGTTACGGGAAATGGAGTTGGATAGCAAACGTGTGAAGTCTATTGTTGCTTGGCCGTGGATTATTAATTCACTTATGAATTAGAAATGGAATTAGTACCTCCTTGGTTATGTTCGCCCTACTTGTATAAAATGCTGTGACATGGGCCATTTTGTTACAATACAACTTCAAAATCTCGAAAAGGTTTGTTTATCCGTGTATGATTTTGCCGATTCCTCTGTTCGCTCATGTTAGGCTCGAATTTATGAAGTTAACCGTATTTTCGTACTTTGCCGTAACGCTCTGGCAAAGATTGTCGTAAGGACCAAAAAGGCTCTCAAAGGCAGCGTAATAATCATTGAGGAAAATGGGCGGCTTCTTTGTGAACCGTGGCATAAAAATGATTGGCCAGTTAATAACCCAAGACCGTTTTGTTTCATTGGATTTCATTGGAACATCATATTGGACGATGACCGGCTTGCCGTCGGAGGTTAAATTCAGCGCTTTGTATTTACTCGCATAATGTTCAGCCACAGCGTCATCTACGATGATGCCAGACCACTGTGCTTCTTCGCCAAGCGCATAGGCATGCACAAAAGGAATTCCGCAAAAGAGATGCAGGTGCGGGTTATAAAAGAAATCACCGTAAGCGATCCCTCCTCTAAGCGGAATACGTTTAACCAGTGCGTCAGCGAAAAAATGGGAATTTAGAGTCAACATGGCGGCGAAGTCTGCGGGAGTGTCACTTAGGGTAAAGATTAATACGGTGTCGGAAAAAATATAAGCCATAATTCGATCGGAAATTTTCTCATTAAGCGACGATATGGAGATTGCCGTTCCTAAGGCCTTATCCATGCACCCTCGTAAATCGCTCAAGGCTCCCCATGCTTCATCGGGATTTCGCAAAGTTGCGCTCTTGAAGCCCAATATGTCAAAATGTGCAACATATCTCTTGTTGCTTTTCTGTGTATTCATAGTAATTGGTTCCCCGCGGCCAAATTTCTGATAACTCGTATAGATACGAACCAGGTTCGTATCTTCCTTCAATTTTATAGCAGTTACTATACTTTCCGTGTAACGTAAAGTCAACCGATATTTATCATAAGTTCCACGTGGAACGAAAGGCGAAAGATTGCGGAGCTTCAATATCTGCGGTAAGATTCCATTGCAGATAAATGGTGGGCGCAGCCCACCCTACCATTTTCTCAGGAGGTAGATATGGAACAGCCAAAAGGACCTTTTTGCCAGAGCTGCGGGATGCCGATGGAGAAGCCGGAGGATTTCGGGTTGAATGCGGATGGATTCAGGAATAACGACTACTGCCATTACTGCCTTAAGGACGGATGCTTCACAGAACCGCATATCACAATGGATCAGATGATTGATAAGGTGGCGGGGATGGCGGGGGAGATGAATATGTCGGAAGGACAGGCTATGGAGATGGCGAAGGGGTTTATTCCGAGGCTTAAGAGGTGGAGATAATAAGGGCAAAAAATTATTTTTCTCGCAAAGGCGCAAAGGCCGCAAAGAAATTCATTTTTGACACAGATTAGCACAGATCACTTATGATGCTCACAGTGGGAATCATATTAAAGTCAGTGTCGAAATAAAACAGGGGGTGATTATAAATGTATCAGAAGTTAGTCTCTTATTTAATTGCCGTTCTAATTTTGATTTGTCCATTAGCTGTTAGCGCTGAAACGAAAGGAGGTAGGGATATGAAGATCAACGTAGGAAGCACAGCCTTTGCTGAAGGGGGGATGATACCGAGGCAGTACACATGCGATGGGGCTGATATGTCGCCTCCTCTCTCGTGGTCAGGGATACCGGAGGGGACAAAGAGCATAGCTATCATCGCAGACGACCCGGATGCGCCTGGGGGGATGTGGGTCCACTGGGTTGTTTACAACCTCCCTCCAGACCTTAAAGGACTCCCTGAAAATGTGCCTGCACAAAAGACCCTAGCAAGCGGCGGGATACAGGGGATGACCGATTTTCGTCGCATAGGTTACGGTGGTCCGTGTCCGCCAAGCGGGACCCATAGGTACTTCTTCAAGGTATATGCTCTGGATGCAGTCCTTGACCTTGATCCAGGCGCCATAAAAAAGCGTTTACTAAATGCAATGGAGGGGCACATACTGGCTGAGGGTGAGCTGATGGGGAAATACAAAAGGCAGTAGGCAATGGGCAATAGGCGAGGTGATGACAACCGTTAAAGATAACGACATATCAAAAGAATCCGCCCTCAAGTTCATAGTCCTGATGGGCATAGTCTCCCTATTTGCCGACATGACATACGAAGGGGCCAGAAGCATTACAGGCCCTTACCTTGCCGTCCTTGGGGCAAGCGGAACAACTGTCGGTATTGTCGCCGGATTCGGGGAGCTTATAGGTTACGGCCTCCGTCTGGTCTCAGGATACATCAGCGACAGGACCGGCCGCTACTGGACACTCACAATTCTTGGGTATGCGGTTAACCTGCTGGCGGTCCCAATCCTTGCCCTTGCCGGGCACTGGGAGTTCGCGGCATTCCTGATAGTCATTGAGAGGATGGGAAAGGCGATCCGCACCCCTGCCAGGGATGCCATGCTTTCCCATGCCACAGAGAAGATAGGAAGGGGATGGGGGTTCGGTCTTCATGAGGCCATGGACCAGGTGGGGGCTGTCCTTGGCCCGGTTATAGTTGCGACGTTCCTATACTTGAATGGAGGTTACAGGGCAGGCTTTGCCTTCCTTCTTATCCCGGCCTTGATGGCGTTGGCCGTACTGCTTGTCTCCAGCTTTTTATATCCCCACCCCCGCGATTTTGAGGCAAAAACACCGAAGCTTGAAGCTGCCGGAATCCAGAGGGTATTCTGGCTTTATCTCGCAGGAGCGGGGTTTATTGCAGCAGGTTATGCGGATTTCCCTCTGATTGCATACCACTTTGAAAAGATGTCTGTTGCCAGTGAAAACTGGATACCTGTATTTTATGCAGTTGCCATGGGGGTTGACGCAATTTCCGCCCTCATCTTCGGCAGGCTCTTTGACAGGATAGGGGTCTCGGTCCTTGTCATATCCTCCCTCATCTCGATGCTCTTCCCAAATTCCGCGTTAGCTGCCCCATAAAACGCAAAAACCCTCTTGGATCCAAGGTTTCAGTGAGGTATAATCCTCACCTGTGTGGTGAAACCAAAAATCCAGGAGGGTTAAAGAGATGATACAACAGACCA
>JAUSKU010000017.1 GCA_030646755.1 Deltaproteobacteria bacterium | reverse complement strand
AGGTCTTTGAGACGCCTTATAACAGCATCCCGAGTCTCTTTTGCACCTTTTCTCGGAAGCTTGGTAATGAAAACAAGGCGGCTCTTGCGCTCTGCAAGGCTATGTAGGGCTTCTTTGCTCTTCCGGGATACCACACTGTCTCCTTCCCAGTGTCCAATCTCTTTACGGGTCTCTACAGATTCAGGTCGCTCTTCTATTGATACCCTGTCGGGTATCTTGGTCCGCTTCTGCTTCCTCCCTATCCCCTTCTTCTTGCGCTTACGGTGGGCGCGTACCAGGCATTTTATCAATTCCTCACGATCCGGCGTCTTGGAGTCGTAGATATACTGATAAATGGCCTCATGGCTGATGGATGTCCCAATAAGCTCTGTCTTGATCCTTCCTGCTATCAGCTCTGGAGACCAGCCCAGGATCAGCTTTTCTTTCACGTATCTGCGAACATCCTCATCTATTAACCGATCTCGCCGGCTGGCTTTGCTCCGTCTTTTGTCTGACCTCTCATGGGCGCGATGGGAAAGGTATTTCTTATACTCAGGAGATGAGTTTCGTTTTAACTCGCGTGAGATAGTGCTTTTGCCCCGGCCAAGCTCTCTTGCTATCTCACTCTGTTTCCTCCCCTCAAACAACATCTCCATCATTCTGTCGCGCTCGGCCAATGTCAGGTGCTTATAGTTCTTTTCCATAGACACTTAAGATAGCATTCTCCTTTCTGCTTTCCCAAGTGTTGCACTTCATTATTGAACTGGCGGAGATCTATAAAACGAATCATATAGATGAGTACATTAAATTACCATTAGCATATATCCCTGTTAGGATTGAGACAGCCTATGTGGCAAAAGGTTTTCCTGAATGGGATATCTCGGTGTATTTAATAGATTACTCTGCAATAATAAGTAAAAACCCCGTTATAGACCCTGAAATTACTTTTCATGGAATTGTTAAAAGCAATAATGTCGTTGATCTTAAAAGTATTAATAATATTGACAATAAATTTCTTAATGAAATGTGGGAAGCATCAAAGCGAGCCCTACTGCGACGTTTCGATAAACTAAGCTAACCTAAATAAATAGCAGGGGGCTGATGATCGAGTCTTGAAAAATCAGTTAACCCTCAGAAACCCTCTCCAATCGCCCCTTCGCAAATCTCATAATCCCTATCTCTATCCTCTGGGGCATTCATACCCGGAGGGTATAAAGTCTTACCTTAAGGGGAGGGGCATATTTTCACTTGCAATTTATGCTAAATCTGGCATAATAACAACTATGGAACGACACAAAATTAAGCAGCTTGTGTGGATAGGCTCGTCGCTCCATGATCTGAAACAATTTCCGGAGGACGTGAAGGATGCTTTCGGCTATGCCCTGTATCTCGCCCAGGCCGGAGGGAAATATCCGGAGGCGAAACCTCTCAAGGGGTTTTCCGGCGGAGGTGTGTTGGAAATAGTCGAAGATCACGATACAAATACGTACCGTGCCGTTTATACAGTGAGGATGGCTGAGACTGTCTATGTCCTCCATGCTTTCCAGAAAAAATCTAAAAGCGGCATAGCGACGCCAAAGAAAGAGTTGGACCTGATAAAAGCACGCCTGCAAAGGGCAATAGAGCACCACGCAGGCAAAGAGGAGAAAATAAAATGAAGGATGTGGCTGTCAGCAAAGGGAACGTATATGAAGACCTGGGGATGTCGGAACCCGCAGATCGGATGGCAAAGGCGGAGCTTGCCCGTAAGATAGCTGAGATCATCAGCAAGCGCCATCTAAACCAGATTGAGGCTGCACGTCTTCTGGGTGTGGATCAGCCCAAAATCTCCGCTATTATGAACGGCAGGCTTGCGGGCTTTTCACTGGAACGGCTCTTCCAATTTCTTAATATTATGGGACGGGATATACAGATTGTAGTCATGCAGAAACCACGGAATAGGAAGAATGCTGGATTACAGGTCATTTGTTCCTGAGTTGGAACTGAAAAGGTCGAATATCATTTCACCCTACCCCATTCGACACCCACTCCAATCACCCCTTCGCAAATCCCCCTTGATTTCAGAACCCCACCCGACCTCCCCTCCCCTTACCTTAATGGGAGGGGTAAAGCTCTCATCCTGCAAGCCATTGCGCACAGCCCATTTGCCGCTGATTACCTATCCTATTAAAACGTCAAAAGAACGGATGCAGCTAAAAGGCGGGGCCAAGATACTTCGGCAGTACCTCCAGGTTCTTCATCAGATGCTCTTCTTTATGGGGCTCTATCGTATATATGACATTGTTTGAAAGGTTGCCAAGGAGTGCGAAGAACTTTGCAAAATCTATATCCCCGTCCCCCGGCGGAAGGTGCTCATCCCTTTCGCCGTTGTTGTCGTGAATATGAACTTCTGCAATCCTTTTCCCCAGGGTCTGAAACCACTCCTCCATAGATACTTTGGAAAAAAGCCTGAAGTGCCCCACGTCAAAGCAGTGTCCAAGGTGTGGAGAGTCTATGGCATCCAGCAGCCTTTTTAGAGGTGTCGGTGAGTCATCAAATACGTTTTCCATTGCCAATACAGTTCCTATCTTCCCTGCCCGTCTCACTATAGTCGGCCAGACCTCCAGCGAGTTTTTGAGCCACAACTCCACATTGCTGTCAAACCTCCACCTGTCATATCCGCTGTGAACAACGATCGCCTTCGGTCTTGCCCTCTCAGCCAGGTCCATGACCTGGTTAAACCTCTCAAGTACAACACCCCTTATTTTAGGGTCCGGGCTTCCTGGGCTCAGGTCCATATACGGGGCATGAAAGGTAAACGAGAGCCCTGCCTCTACGAGTTCCTTACATATCCCAGCCAGGTCATCCTTCCCGCTGCCGTCGAGAGTTATTGCACTGAGGTATATCTCAGGGTTAAGCCGGTACTCTATGAGGAGACTTAACCTCTCTTTTAAGATCGGATATGGGACATTTACGTAGATAGGGGTCGTGGCCATGGATGAACACAGTTTAAGGCTTTGCGATGAAGAATTCAATCATTTTTTAAGGTAAACTTGTCATGAGTGGAAGACATCCGGCAGCGGCCCTTTTCCTCTTGACATTTCGGGGAATTATGCAGTATCTTGGCATACTTGATGATTAAAAAAGTACTAGTCGCAAACAGGGGTGAGATAGCCACCCGGATAATAAGGGCATGCAATGAACTTGGCATACCCACAGTCGGCATATACTCAGAGGCCGACAGGGAGGCTATGCATGTCAAAAAGGCCAACGAGGCTTATATGGTCGGGCCCGGTCCTGTGGAGGGATATCTCAATATCCACCGGATCGTGGACCTGGCCCTTAAGGTCGGGGCTGACGCCATACATCCCGGATACGGTTTCCTGTCGGAAAACCCGAAACTTCCTGAACTTTGTGAGAAGAAGGGGATAACATTTATCGGCCCCACTTCAGAGGCCATATCTCTCATGGGGGACAAGATAGCAGGGAAGGAGAGCGTGAGGAAGGCAGGAGTGCCAGTCCTCCCCGGAAGCATTGGAAGCGTCGGAAGCGATGAGGAGGCCGTGGCCATAGCGAGGGAGACTGGTTACCCTGTGATGGTCAAGGCCACCGGAGGCGGCGGCGGAAGAGGTCTCAGGATAGCGAAGGACGAAAAGGATCTGTTAAGCGCGCTTTCCATTGCAAAGAGCGAGGCAAAGGGTGCGTTCGGCACTGCCGAGGTCTTTATAGAGAAGTACGTGGAAAGGCCCCACCATATAGAGTTTCAGATCCTTGCCGACAATTTCGGGAATATCATTCACCTCGGGGAGAGGGACTGCTCCATCCAGAGGAGGCACCAGAAGCTGATAGAGATAGCGCCTTCCCTTATATTAGATGAGAAGATGAGGGAAAAGATGGGCGCGGCCGCTGTAAGGGCTGCCAGGTCTGTCAATTACACCAATGCAGGGACCGTCGAGTTCCTCGTGGACAAAGAAAAGAACTTCTACTTCATAGAGATGAACACACGCATCCAGGTGGAACATACCGTGACCGAGGCGGTTACGGGTATAGATATAGTAAAGAAGCAGATAGAGATAGCCGGAGGGAAGCCCTTAGGTATAGAGCAGAAGGACGTATCCATCAGGGGCTTTGCCATGGAGTGCAGGATTAATTCCGAGGACCCGAAGAGAGGTTTTTTGCCCAACAGCGGAAGGATAACGGCTTATTACTCCCCAGGCGGGATAGGGGTCAGGGTGGACGGTGCTGTATACAAGGACTACGTCGTCCCCGGTTTTTACGATTCCATGCTGGCAAAGCTGACAGTCACAGGGATGACATGGGAAGAGACTGTGGCGAGGATGCGCCGCTGCCTGAGCGAGTATGTAATAAGAGGTATAAGGACCACCATCCCGTACCTTCACAAGATAATGGAGGATGAGAAGTTTGCCAGGGGGGAGTTTGATACCTGGTTCATTGATGAAAACCCCCAACTTTTGGAGTATGATGACTATAAGGAACCCCTTGATATGGTTCTGGCGATATCAGCAGCCATTGCTGCGCATGAAGGATTTTAAAAACAGAGGTAACGATGCCAAAGAAGGCCATAAAAAAGAAGGTAATGCTTACAGATACGTCCCTGAGGGATGCACACCAGTCCCTGTTGGCTACAAGGATGAGGACTGAGGACATGCTTCCCATAGTAGAGAAGCTGGACCAGGTAGGTTTCTGGTCCCTTGAGGTCTGGGGAGGCGCTACTTTTGATACGTGTCTGAGGTTCCTCAAGGAAGACCCTTGGGAGAGGCTCAGGAAGCTCAAAAAGGTTTCAAAAAACACCAGGCTTCAGATGCTCCTCAGGGGGCAGAACCTCCTGGGTTATCGTCACTATGCAGATGACGTCCTGAAGAAGTTCATAGAAAAATCTGTTGATAACGGCATGGATGTCTTCAGGATATTTGATGCCTTAAACGACACACGCAACATGGAGATGGCAGTAAAGACTGTTAAAAGGCATGGGGCTGTTGCTGAAGGGACTGTCTGTTACACCATATCCCCCGTCCACAGCAACGAGGCGTTTGTGGATATGGCTGCCAGGCTTGCCGACATGGGATGCGACACCATATGCATAAAGGACATGGCCGGCCTCCTTGCGCCGTCGGATGCCTTTGACCTTGTATCAAAGATGAAGGAAAGGGTAAAGATACCGATCCACCTTCATACCCATGAGACGAGCGGTATGGGCTCCATGACATATCTTAAGGCGGTGGAGGCAGGATGCGACATAATAGATACCGCCATTTCACCGGTGGGTTCTGGCACATCCCAGCCCCCCACAGAACCTATGGTTGCGGCCCTTGCAGGCACCCCTTACGATACAGGGCTTGACCTTAAGCTCCTTTCAGAGATAGCGGATTACTTCAGGCAGATAAGGAAGAAATATAAAAAATTTGAGAGTGAATATACCGGGATCAACACGGATGTCCTTATCTCCCAGATACCGGGCGGGATGATATCGAACCTGGCCTCACAGTTGAAGGAGCAGGGGGCCCTCGACAGGATGAAGGATGTCCTTGATGAGGTCCCGAGGGTAAGAAAGGACTTTGGATATCCGCCCCTCGTCACACCCACCTCCCAGATTGTGGGGACCCAAGCCACACTGAACGTCCTGACCGGCGAGAGATACAAGGTGATAACCAGCGAGACAAGGAATTATCTGAAGGGGCTTTACGGAAAGCCGGCTGCCCCCATTGACGATGCTGTAAGAAGGAAGGCCATAGGTGAGGAGGAGTTTATCACCTGCAGGCCTGCCGACCTGCTTGAGCCGGAACTTGAAAAACTGACAAGGGAACTGGGAGGAAAGGCAAAGGGGATAGAGGACGTCCTTTCATACGCCCTTTTCCCCAGCATTGCGCTGGAGTTTTTTGAGGAGAGGGATACGGGCAAGCTCAAACCTGAACCTCTTGATTTTGAAGCAGAAAAAAAGGTCGAGGCCCCGAAACAGATGCCCCATCTTGCTCCAAGCGAGTTCAAGATAACCGTTCACGGAGAGACTTACCATATCAAGGTCGCCGGCACAGGGCATAAGGCAGAGGGCGTCAGGCCCTTCTTCCTTAAGGTGGATGGCAAGCTGGAAGAGGTCATGATAGAATCCCTTGTAGAGGTTGTGCCTAGCATGGCAGGGACTATAGAGGCCAAGACCAGCATCCATTCTTCAAGGCCAAAGGCCAGGAAGAAAGGGGATGTAACCACGCCGATGCCGGGAAGGGTCGTAAAGGTCAAAGTTTCTGAAGGCGATAGGGTAAGCGCCGGGGATACGGTCCTCATCGTAGAGGCCATGAAGATGGAGAACGAGGTACATACCCCCATGGACGGTGTTGTAAAGAAGAGATACGTCAAGGAGGGGGACAGCGTTAACCCGGATGAGACGCTGATCGAGGTGGAATAGTTCATGGTTCGACAGGCTCACCATGAGCGGTTTAAATTCCGTTCGCCCTGAGCTTGTCGAAGGGTAACACAATGGAGGTGACCTATGGTCAGAAACCCCGCAGTTGCCGGTCAGTTCTATCCAGCAAGCCCAGCCGTCCTTGAAAAAGAGGTAAATTCATACGTTAAAGAGGCAAAAAAAGAGAATGCCCTTGGCATTATATCTCCTCATGCAGGTTATATATACTCCGGCAAAGTTGCCGGTTCCATATACTCCAGGGTAAATATACCGAGGGATGTAATCATCATTGGCCCTAACCATACAGGCCTGGGCCAGCCTGAGGCCATAATGGGATCAGGTGCCTGGCATATGCCTGGCGGCGACATAGAGATCAACTCCGAACTATCCGGTGCAATAGTAGAGGGTTCCAAATATCTGAGAGACGACCCTCTTGCCCACCTCCGCGAACACTCCCTGGAAGTTCAGGTCCCTTTCCTCCAGCATTTCAGAAAGGACCTCAGGATCGCTCCCATAGCCATGATGAGCATGGATTACAGCGTCTGTCTTGATATAGGCCATGCCATTGCCAAGGCGATAAAGGGTTTCAAGGAGCCTGTCCTCATAGTGGCCTCATCTGATATGACCCATTATGAATCTGATATATCCGCCAGGGAAAAGGACAAGAAGGCCATTGACAGAATAGTTGCCCTGGACCCGGAAGGTCTGCTGAAAACGGTCAGAGACTTCGGTATAACCATGTGCGGCGTGATCCCCGCGACCATCATGCTCATAGCCTGTAAAGAACTGGGGGCTAAGGAGGCAAAACTGGTTGACTATGCAACCTCAGGAGAGACGAGCGGCGATTATGAGCATGTGGTCGGTTATGCGGGGATGATAGTAAAATAAGGAGGCACAATGATCTGTTACATGTGCAAGACAACATTAATCCCACTGCAAGACCGGCCAAACCGGTTTTTTACTATGGACGAGGAAGTGGAACCGGTAGAGTTGCTGGTCTGCCCGAGATGCGGGAATGAGTTCAGCACCCACGATAAAGAGGCTGGGATGGTAATAATACAAATGCCGCAGCTTAGGGCGTGAGGCAGACTATTCCGCTTTCAACAGCGATCTCATCCCCCGCCCCAGGGGCTTCGTGATACAAGAAGTTTATCCTCTTTAATTGCTTGACTTTGATGGTTGTCAGTGATTAAATCAAAACCGTCTATATTCCGCAATTGACTCTACGATAATGTAGGGGCGTACCCTTGTGGTCGCCCGTAAGGGGTGTGCCATTAATGCCGGATGATTCTGTTTCGCAAGCCACGAACCTTGAGTTTTCAATCGGTCAGATCGTCGTTCCTCTCGCGACTCCATCCATAAGTGGCGCGGTCACAAATATTATTCCCGGAAAGCCGGAAAACCGTTATACAGTCTTCATTGACGGCAAAATCGCAACATATTACGCAAGTCAGTTGCGGGCTTCGGAGCCGCCAACTTCCCCAGAATTTGTCCCGCTGAAGACCTTTCATGCCTATCTTACAGCGTTGCAACTACGACACCCTGGAATTGCCAATCTTTATTCGCTCCATGCAGCGCGTGTGAATTTTATCCCTTACCAGTTCAAGCCTGTGCTTAAACTTATCCGGTCGGATCGCCCCCGAATCTTGATTGCAGACGAAGTAGGCGTTGGAAAGACCATTGAGGCGGGGTTGATAATCCGGGAGCTTCAGGCAAGGCGGGATATTAACTCTGTTCTCGTTATATGCCCCAAACCTCTGGTGACTGAGCGCAAATGGCAGGACGAGATGAAGCGCTTTGACGAGTATTTTGAACACCTTGACGGCCCTAAACTCCGATACTGCATTAAGGAGGCAGACCTTGACGGCTGCTGGCCGGAGAGATTCAACAAGGCAATTCTGCCGTTCTCCATTTTTAACGAAAACACGTTAAAAAGCCTTACAACCCTTGATCCTAACCCCCATTTTGACCTTGTAATCGTTGATGAGGCCCATCGTCTCCGCAATGAAAATACTGCGATACACAGGAATGTCCGTTTCTTCTGCGACAATGCGGAGGCTGTTGTCTTCCTTACCGCCACACCTGTTCAACTTGGAAGCGACGACCTCTTTGTCCTCTTAAATATGATAAGGCCAGATCTGATTATTGACCGTCCAAGCTTTCAGCACATGGCCGGACCGAACCCTTATATCAACAGGGCTATTGAACTGGCAAGGGGCGCATCGGATGGATGGCAGGAGCGGTCCGCTGAGGCTTTAGGCGAGGCAGCGGATACGGCATGGGGCAAGGCAATGTTGCTTGATAATCCCTCTTTCCAAAGAATAGAAAATATTCTCAAGGAAACAGAAGTCTCGGATGCAGAACGGATCGTTTTTATCCGGGAGGCGGAGCAGCTTCATACTTTTTCGTCCATCATAAACAGGACAAGACGGCGGGATATAGGCAATTTTACCACCAGAACCCCCGAAACCGTTACCGTAGTATTTACAGATAGCCAAAAGGAACTGCACGACGGTGTACTTGATATTCAGGCCAGGATCCTTAAACGGATACACGGGAATATAAGCCTGAAATTCATGATGACAACCATCCGGCGGCAGGCTGCAAGTTGTCTTTATGGCCTCAAGCCGTTTCTCGAAGAGATACTTACCCGCAGGCTTGACGACTTAGAGTGGGACGAGGCGGATGAAGCCCCGGATGACCTTGACATAGAATCCGTTGCGCAGATTGAGGGTGAGATCAGAAATATTGTTTCTATGGTGGGAAAACTGGACCCTTATGACCCAAAGCTTGAGGCGCTTCTTAAGATCATCAATGACAAGCAGAAGATGTCAAACAACAAGATACTTCTCTTCAGCAGCTTCCGGCATACCTTGAAATACATACTGAAACGCCTCATAGAACAAAAATTGCGCGTCGGTCTTATACAGGGAAATGTCCCGGATGAAGACCGCCGTGATTTGCGGAGGCGGTTCAGCCTGCCGAAAGAGAACCCGGAAGCCATAGACACCCTGTTATCTTCGGAGGTTGGCTGCGAGGGTCTTGATTATCAGTTCTGCGACTGCATGGTGAACTATGACTTGCCATGGAATCCAATGCGTGTTGAACAGCGCATAGGGCGTATTGACCGTTACGGGCAGAAAAGCAAGAAGGTGGTTATCTACAATATGATTACCCCTGGAACTGTAGATTTCGATATATACAAAAGATGCCTCTGGAGGATCGGGATTTTTCATGCCTCCGTTGGGGGGTGTGAGGAGATACTTGGAAGGATCACAACAGAACTTCATGATGTGGCTGAAAACCTGAAGCTCACAGAAGAAGAGCGCAATGCAAGGCTTCAACAGCTTTCCGATAACGAGATACGAGTCTTAAAGGAACAGGCAGAGCTTGAGGAAAAACAGGCCGACTTATTCGGCCTTAGACTTCCATCAAAGCAGACGGATGAAGAGGTTGAAAAGGCCGCAAGCTTCTGGCTCTCCGCCTGGGCGTTGCAGAACGTCATTCGCCAATATATTGAAGATTGTTGCGGCAAGGAGCAGGAGTATCTCCTTGGAGAAAAGCCGCTTAAAACCCTGCGCCTGAACCAGGCGGGTCGAAACATGCTGCTTGTGGATTTTAAAATACTACCAAGAAAGTTATCCCCCCTTTATCGCGAATGGGAGAAATGGCTTAAAGGAACGGAGCCGCATCTCCAGATGACCTTTGATGCAAACTCCGCCGCCGAAAACAGGGAGGCCGTGTTTATTACGCCTGTCCATCCCTTGGCCTTGCAGGCCGCCAACGCCATTGGCAACAACTCTGTCATCTATAGCACAGTCAAGGTATCAAATGCCGGTATCACAGCCGGGAAGTATCCGTTTGCAATATACCAGTGGCAAATACAAGGCATTCGAGATGATGTTGTCTTTATGCCAGTTTGCGACTATCCTATCCCAGGCGAAAACTTTATGTCACTGTTTACAAAGGCAAAGCAACTTGACCCATCTAATGTCGAAATGCCGGAGCAGAATATATTTGACACCCTGCATCACAAGCTGTGGTCTGACGCAAGGGCAGAGCATCAGGCTTATAACCTCCAGCTTGCTCAATATAGGAAGGAGAGCCTTAAATCCAGCCACAAGGGTAGGCTCAGCATTATAAACAAACGGCTAAGCACGGAGACAGACGAGAAGATACGTAAGATGAAGCAATCAGAGATCGCCAAAGCGCAGGCAGACTTTGAAAGAAGGATGTCAGATATAGAAAAGGCGGAGACGCAGGCGGATATTACAGCCCAGTTGGTGGCGCTTGGGGTGATGGTGGTGGAGGGATGAAATGAACTCACTCAATACGATGCTTTCTCAAAAAATGACAAAGGAGCAGAATGAACTCTTTGGCCGCCTGAAAAGAGATCGGGAAGATAGCGCAAAAACCCTGGAAAAGACATCTATGAAAGGCGTCAAACAGAGCGTTACCGATAAATATTCTGAACAGGCACATTTTATCTATGAGCTTCTGCAAAATGCCGACGACGCAGAGGCAACGCAATGTCGTTTTGTCTTAAACAACGACCGCTTGATTTTCTCGCATAACGGCAGAATCCATTTTTCAATCAGTGACCCGGATTCTCAAAAAGAAGAGTGTGCAAAAATCGAAGGTAATCTTGGGCATATAAACTCTATAACCTCAATTGCCAATTCAACTAAATCAGAAGCAGACATCGGTAAATTCGGACTTGGCTTCAAGTCTGTATTTCAATACACGAACACACCCCATGTCTATGACCCACCATTTATTTTCAAGATAGATCGCTTCATTGTGCCTGTGTTGCTTGAAAAGGATCATCCTGAACGTAAACCCGAAGAAACGCTCTTTTATTTTCCATTCGCCGGGGTACGCGGTAAAACGTCTGAAACGGCCTATAAAGAAATCGCAGACCGATTAGAGGGGTTGGATAATCCCTTATTGTTTCTTAGGCATCTAAAAGAAATTGGTTGGAATGTCGGTAAAAAGTCGGGCTGCTATCTGAAGGAAGAAGAAAGGCAAAGTGACCATAGAATAGTGTCTTTGATGACGGAAGTAAAAGATAAAGGTGTAGATAACAGATTCCTTATCTTTGATAGAAATATTTTAAATCAGGATCGGGCTGAAGAATATAAGATATCTATTGCGTACCCCTGCACCGTGGATAAAGCGCTTAAATTTTCATATGGGCACAAGTATCCTGCTTATTGCTTCTTCGCCACCAGAGAAACCACAGAACTACGCTTTATCATCAACGCACCATTTAAGCTTACGGACAATCGTGAAAACATAAAGCAACGCCATGACTGGAATATATCTTTAAGAGACCAGCTTGCAAAGCTTGTTGTTGATAGCCTTCCCATAATTAAGGCTCAAGGACTTCTTACCACCGATTATTTGGCGCTACTTCCGAATGACAGCGACGAGCTTATTGATTTTTATAAACCATTTCAAGACAGTGTCGTCCAGACCATGAAAAATAAACCTTTAGTGCCCACGCATGATAAAAAATATGCGAGAGCAGACGAGTTGCTGGATGGTCCGAGAGAGCTAAAGGGCTTTTTGAACAAAGATGATATAGCCTTTCTTGCCGATAAGCAAGCTACATGGGCAATAGGTATTTTCCAAAACCCTCGTGCGGTGCAGTTTTTAAAAACACTTGGCATTGAATGGTGGGGCTGGTATGAGCTTGTTGAGGCCGTTGAAAATAGATTTGATCCTCAGTGTGCCGATGATATAAATAACAACCTTAATTGGCTATCAAGTGATGATGAGTGGACGCAATCGCTATATGCGTTATTAGATACGGCAATCAAGGAAGAGAGGGAAGATTGGGACCCTGCAGATTGCTGTATTGTAAGAATACAATCTGGTAAATATAGGAGTGGGAAAGAAGTCTACTTCCCTCACCAAGGGATCGGAAGTGACATTGACGGCCTTGAGCGGGTGAAAGAAACGATATTGCAGGGCAAGAAGAAAAAACAGATTGAGCAAGCTCGTAGCTTTTTGATTAAAGCAGGTGTGAAAGAAGCCGGGGAGCGGGAAGAAATAGAACTTATTCTAAAAACATATTATGCAACTGGAACAAAGGATCCGACTGAAAAGCGACATTTAAGGGATATTAACCGGTTTATTGATTGGTGGCTGAAGGAAAAGGATGAGACTGTCTTTGAAGATTATTTCGTTTTTAGAGATGATACTAACGAAGAGTCATATCGTTCTCCCAAGGATATGTATCTTGATAAGCCTTACCTGGATACTGGTTTATCGGCATTGTTTAAAAACAGTGACGAAGAAAAGAACGGCCTATGGGATGGTTATCTAAAAGCAAAAAATAGGAATTTTGTCGATTTTGCAAAAGCCGTAGGGGTTACTCACTCTTTAAAAATAGAGGGGTGTGACACACATAATAACCCTTGCAGAAAGATATTGCGTCAGGATTATTCTAAACATAATGTCAAGTGGACAACATCTGCGATAGATAAAGACTATACTATAAACAATATAGGAAAGTATCTTCAGCTTAAAAATAAAGATATCAGTTGGCTAATATGGAAAACCCTTTCATCTGCGAGCCCAGAAGTCTTGCGGGCCAAGTTTAGGCCAAATCAACAGTACAGCATTAGGTATGAGCCGTCTATCTTAGTGCATCATCTTAAGTCTCATGAATGGATACCTGATAAAAAAGGCAATTTTTCTAATCCAGAGGATATTTCAAAAGAAATGCTGCCTGCCGATTTTCTTTATGATGATAGCAACGGATGGTTAACTGCCATCTGCTTTGGAGAGAATGCTAAAAAGCAGCAGGAAAATTACAAACAAAAGCAAGAGTGGGCAAAGCACCCAAAAATAGACATTGCCTATATACAGTCCTCTCCCTTAACTCCCTACCGAGTTTTTAAAAAGATAGATTAGGATTTTCTTCTATACGGTGATTGTTTCTCTCGCTGGTTACCTCTCTATGTTTACATAAAGGCGCCGTCAGGCCAATAAGCGCCCTTTTTTAGGCGCATATCTGCACCAATGCTTTTAGCGCTTCCTGTTTTTACCTTTCATCTGCTTCTTTTTGTTTTCGTCTTTTTTATCCTGCCGATAGTTGGCAGAGCCGCTGTCGCATCTCCAAGTATATACGGTATTTCTCGACAGTCGCAGCTATTTTTAGATATACACTCCTGCCGCGCTCTACAACCTTTCCAACCACTTCTACCAAAAGCCACCTGATGCTCTTTATCGTCTTCCCAGCCCATTCTACAGGCATTGTAAAGTATTTCTGAGCAATAAAGAGATTGTAGCTCAGTATCCCTATGCCGAAGTACAATGCATTGGCCCCAAAGTCGCCGGTGGGCATCTGCTCCATCCCAAATCCTGTCTTTATCTCTTTTATGTGGCTCTCTATATATGCCCTCTCATTATATTGCCACACTACTTCTTCTTTCTTTATTTCTTCCATATTCGTGGCTATACAGTGGTAATTGTATGTGTTCTCAAAGAGAGACTCCTGCTTGTTCTTCCATCTCAGGGTTACCAGCCTGAAGGATGTTTTACCTTCGTTTGTGGCATGGACTGTTTCTGATATCTCCCTGTCTGTTACTTTTTCTTCTCTTGTCTTAAAAGGCTTCCATTCGTCTTCTGATATGACGTTTATGGCTTTTATAACCGCGCTGTCTTTGGCTACCGATATCGCCCATTTGACTCCTCTTTCATTGAGGTATTCCATGACCTCGTTGGTGTAGTATTCGCTGTCTAAAAGGACTTTCCCTATCTTCTTACCTTCCGGCATCATCTCGAATGCCTTCTTTATTATCTCCAACCGACCTCCATTGTCGTTGCCTTCTTTGAACTGATAGGCTATTACCATATCGAGTTCTTTTAATACCGCTATTACAGGCCGGTATCCTTTTACTCCAAGGTAGGTCATATGGGCTTCTTTCTTCTCCGCTTCTATTATCGTGGGGTCTACTATCAAGGTGTAGCTCTTTCTCTTGTCCTTCTTGATCACCTTCCGAACCGAAGCCATGTTTACAAGCTCCATCCCTGCTACCCCTCTTCTTTCCGCCACTCGTTTCAGCCAGTCGCCTTCTGCGGATGAGGAGGGGACGATCTTAAGACCGCAGGACTTTCTCAAAGCTTGGTCTTCTTTTATCTCCATCATGTCGTCAATACATGACCCTCCTCCGTACAGGGTCATGGAAAGGGGTTTTATGAATGTCAGGGAATCATATCCCCTTCCTGATTCAGGACGGGGCATGTATTCGAGTATCCATTTGTCTACACCAAAGCACTTCATGAACTCTGAGTAAAGGAATAGTCCGCTTCTTGCTGTAAGCCTGGGTTCCATCCTTTCGAGCTTGATCGGCATCAAGGTTTGTTGTATCATCTTTCTACCCCCTCTTTGTGATATTGTGGTTTCACCTAACTGGTGAGGAGTATACCTCACTGAAACCCTTTATCCAAGAGGGGTTTTTGCGCTTTTGAGAGGGGACTGTCTATTTTAAGGCTGTAGCTTTACCTTGACACTTTCCCTCTTCCTGTTTTACAATTGGCCACTGTATGCTTCACAAAAAAATCTCCTCACTATTCCTGATCCTCCTGATATTGAACCTAAACATGGTGGTCCCAGCTGTGTCCTATGCCGCTGCCGAGGAGACATGCTCCTGCCATCTGAATTCCGCTGACCATCAGTGCCACTGCGAGGATGGATGCAATAGCTGCGGAATGCATAAAAGCAGTGGTCAGGGGTCAGTGGTCAGGGGTCAGTCAAAACTTAAAACCGAAAACTTAAAACTTGAGACTGAAATTAAAGGAATGACTTGCAGCACATCTCCTCAAGGCGATAATACCGTTTTACCGATATCGGCCATTCCCTTCATGGTTCCAGACTTTGGCACTGCCATTCCGGTAGTGCTGGTGTCAGAGCTACAGAATCTCCCAGAAAATCCGCTCTATGGAGTTACCGTAACTCCTTCCGAAAAACCACCAACGGCTTAACCCACCAAACATTTTTTAGACACAGATTGACACTGATTTTCTATGATTTTCACTGATTAAGCTTTATCAGTGCTTATCATATATTTTGTCAGTGCAAATTAGTGTCAAAGGTCACTATTTTGTTTTAGATGGAGGTTTTGATGAAGATTGCTGCTGCGGCATTGATCCTCTCGTGCCTGATAATCGCCCCTTTTAAAGCCTATTCAGCCGAAATAGGGGGAATGGCCCCTTCATTTAGCCTGAAGGATATTACGGGGAACACAGTCACCTTTGAAAGCCTGAAGGGGAAGGTAGTTTTCTTAGACTTCTGGGGTACCTGGTGCGGCCCGTGCAAGGAGGAGTTTCCTGAACTTGACGCCCTTTACAAGAAATATGGAAAGGATGGGTTTGAGGTGGTTGGTATCAGCGTTGATAAGTCGGAGTCAAATGTTGCCGAATACCTGAAAAAAAGGCCAGTCTCTTTTACCATCCTCACGAATACGAAGGGTGACGTGGCGGAGGCCTACGGCATCCCAGGGATGCCCACAGGGTTCATCATTGGGAAGGATGGAGTCATTAGATACAGGCATGTGGGATTCAGCAAGGCATTTTTGCCTGTGTATGAGAAAGAGATAGTTGAACTGCTTAAGAAACCGTGAAATGGATGGCGGCATTCCCATGCCGCCCTACGAAAATAATTCAATTATGTAGGTCGGCAATACTTTGCCGACGAAGTAGGAGGTCTTAATGAAACGATGGTTACTTGTAGTAATACTGCTAAGCCTGTTTTTCACAGGCTGTGCTACCCTCGAAAGGGTCCAGCCCTGGGAAAGGGAGGTCTTGGCCGATCCCATCATGCAGCTTGAGCCAGATCCGCAAGAGGCCTCTCTCGACGAGCACATCCTCAGCACAAGAGAGGGAAGTGCAGGCGGATACGGTGCTGCCGGAGGAGGATGCGGATGCAATTAAAAGCAGTCAACAGTTGGCTCGGCAGTCAGCGGGGGTTACGTCTCACGATTCTCACACTTTGCGCTTTGCATTTTGCGTTTTGCATTGGCGCGGGGGCCGAGGACCGTTTCAGCATCAAGTACCAGCATTATGAGGACGACAAGAGCATATATTACAAGGATACTAAAGGGGTCACATCCGCCAGGTGGCTTGTGGCAATAGCGAAGGCGATTACTGAGAAGACATCCCTTGCCCTGAACTATGGAGTTGACGCCGTATCATCCGCCTCGTGGAAGGTGGACGGCGTTACATCGGCATCCAAGAGGGCAGGTGAAGAGGACAGACACAGCGGGAGCCTCGGCGTCAACCATACCATAGGCAAGGCGACCGTATCGGCGGGTTTGGGATTGAGCAGGGAAAACAATTACAACTCCGATTATCTATATGCCACTGTAGCCCAGGACTTCAACAAGAGGAACACGACGCTGGCCTTATCAGTCTCAAAGGCATGGGACGAGATATATTCAACGAAGATTGGTGAATCAAGGGATTTCCCGAGGGACAAAGAGGCATCAACCATAGGCCTCAGCCTCACCCAGGCCATCACCCCCTGGACCATTGCGGCCATCGGCCATGAATATTCCATAGTAGACGGATACCAAGGCCATCCAGAGAACGTGGTTCAGCTATCAGATGGAAGCTTTACCGACGAGCTGCACCCTGAGACGAGATACAGGAATGCCAGCGTAGTAAGGGTCAACCAGTATCTTCCATGGAGAGGTGCCTTTCATGCGGACTACCGCTACTACCATGACTCGTGGGGAATAGGCTCAAACACTCTGGGGCTTAAATACTACCAGTACCTTTACAGCGATCTGATCCTGCGGGCCAGATACAGGTATTACTCCCAAGGGGCTGCTGACTTCTATTCAGAGAATCCTACAACTGCTGACGATTTCCCGACTATAGACAGCAAGTTGAGGGATTTTGATTCAGAGTTGTACGGTCTTAAGCTGATCTATAACGTAACTAAACTGGCCAATAAGATGGGCCTTAATGCAGCCGAAAAGGTCAGTCTGGACCTTAAATACGACCGTTATCAGCAGGTGGACGGCATAATCTCCGCGACAAGTAAAGGTGATAACGGCCTGAAGGCCGATATAATCCAGGTAGGCGTGGGGATGGAGTTTTAAAGGCAGTCGTTAGCCGTTAGTGAATAGTCGCTAATAGTAAAAAGCAAGGAGAATAAAGATGTTATTCAAAAATCAAGATTCAAAATTTATTTCCGGTTCACTGTTCACTGTACTTCTATTATTCACTGTCCTCACCGGTTGCGGCAAGAGCGTTACCGGAAGCAACGCGGAACTGGATGTGGTTCATACCGGAGGCCCTGACTGCACCCAAAGTGGATGCCATTCAGATTTTGGGGCGGGAGGGACGGATTTCGCCAATTTAAGCAGTTCAACGGCTGTCAGCGGTATGACAGTGAAGGTTATCAACATCGCAAATCTGCAATCAACCATTATCGGGACAACAGACACCCTGGGGAATTTCTATTATGAAGGGTCTCTTAGCGGGAGTTTCCAAATGACGGTCGGGAGCAGGCAGTCTGGAACATATGTCCACTTATTCCCTAACGACAAGGGGTGCAACGTGTGCCATAAATGGCCAACACCGTCAGGTGGCGCGGCGGGAAGGCTATATTGATTTAGCTCTCCTTCAGTGGGGCAGGCATCTTGCCTGTCTTCACAGGATGGGAGACTGTGCCACTGAAATCGAAGATGAGGATGAGGATGAGGATGAGGATGAGGATGAGGATAGCGGCATAGTTGCCGCCCTATAAAAAAATGAAATATGGGGGAACTTGAAAATGAATAAAAGACAAATCCTTTCTTCCCTGCTCCTTTTATCATTGGGCCTTACAGCCTATGGATGCGGTAGCAGTGGAAGCAGCAGTATGGAAGTAGTCAGCGATAGTTTAAATAATAACACCGGACTTACCGTAAGCCTTGCAAGGAGCAATCAGGGAACTTCCGGGGCATTTATGGATGTAAACGGCGACGGGCTGGCTGACCAAGTGGTCACAGCTCCGGCAGCAAGTTCATCTCCACAGAAAGGTGTGGTACTGTTCTATCTTGGCTCATCAAGAGGCTTTCCCTCGACCCCCATCGAATTAACAGGCGAAGGTGAAGGGGACTCCTTTGGTTCTTCGTTCCTACCCATAGATATTGATGGGGACGGAAAGAAGACGGATTTTGCCATAGGCGCTTTAAACGCTGGGGGAGATGCGCCGCTGAGCGGTTCTGTCTATATCTATAAGGGCGGCGACACTCCAACCCTGGTTATAAAGCTCAAAGGTGAAGAGCCTATGGACAAATTCGGCTGGAGCATCGCATCGGGGGATATAAACGGTGACGGGAAGAACGATGTGGCCGTCTCCGCCCTCTACAACACCCATGATCAGTTCCAGGGCGGAGCAATATACGTGTACCTCGGAAACGGAACTGCTGTTTCAGAAACACCTGCCCTTACCCTGTACGACAATGCAGGAGCGAGTAAAGGGCTTGGATATAGCGTAACGGCAGGGGACATCAATGGAGACGATATTGCCGATGTCATTGCAGGTGAGTCTGCCAGGGTATTGGTGTGGTATGGGAAGAACGCTATATCCAACGAGAATACGAGCTTTTCTTCTCCTGATGTTACCATATATGGCGCACCAAGCGGGAGTACTTCAAAATACGGCTCAGCGTTTGGCAAGGCTGTGGCAGTTATTGGAGATATAAATGGAGACGGCATCAATGACATCGCCATTGGAAACCCGAACAGGGGGACTTCTGATACTTACGACAACAAGGGGAGCGTTTACATATTTAAGGGCAGCAGTTACCCGTCAGGGACAGTAATTTACGAAGACGATGCCAATGGCTACAAGATTGCCAAGATCACAGGCGTAAACGACCAGGACAGGTTCGGCAGCTTCATCCTGCCGGCAGGAGATGCCGTTGGGATGGATACCTTGACTCCCGGAGGGAGGCCTGACTTTATAGTAAGCGCTGTGTGGGGCGACACCGATACCGAAAAAGCAGCCGGTACGGCATACCTATTTTCAGGAGAGCATGTCTCTTCAATGACAGAAAATATGTCGGCGACTCATGCGGAGATGGAATACAATGGAGATGCTAACGGAAGCGGTTTTGGGACATTTATGTCAATTACTAAGGAGGGGCCGGACGGCATACTGCTTATTGGTGCCCCTCTAACGAGCGAGGGGACCGGTAGTGTAGAGATGATTAAGCTTAGCGACGGAAGCAGCTTGACTGGCGGAGCAACTGGTGGAACTATCACCGGTGGCGGATTGGACTGTCATTAAAGTAATAGGGGCAGGCTTAACACCTCCCCCTGCATATATAAAATGAAAAAATAGGAGACTAATATAATGAAAAGATTTCTTATAGTAATAACAATAGCTTTATTCTTGCCGCTAATTGGGAATATAAGGCTGCCTATGGCGGGAACGCCCTATGTCTCTTACACTGGAAAGTTCTTGCCAGGGAGTATGATACATGTGGACCCGCCTACAGGTTATACGGCAGGGAAAGACAATTATGCAACCACAAGTGCAAACCGCTTTCATCAGCAGGGAGAGGACTGCGGGATATGCCATGCGCCTGACAAGAAGGCAAGCAATCATGATTTCACCGTGTCTGGGACCTTTTACAAGGACAAGACAGGGAGGGAACCTCTGGCAGGCGCTGAGGTCATCCTTGTAGATGCAAGCGGTAAAATTATCAGTATGACATCTAATGAGTCAGGGAACTTCTTCACCAAGATGCCTATTGCTGCCGACCCAAAGGCATTCAACAATGCGACCTCTTCCAGCTCGAGCGCATGGCGATACAAGGCATGGGTGAAATACGGTGATCATGTGGTCCCTATGGTTACCATCGCTCCGGTTGGCGGCAGTAGCGCACCGAGGATGGGTTGCAGCATGCATCATGCCCCGAAGGGGAGCAGGGGAGCGCTATTCGCCGGAATAAAGCCGACACTGACAAGCTATCCAGCTTCCAATATCAGCTTTAAGAAACATGTACTCCCCATCCTTCGGATTAAATGCAAGTCATGCCATATGCCGCGGACATCAAGTACCGGGAATATGGTAACTTATTCGACCACGTGGGGAAAGTCCGAAGGCCAGTATCAATATGACGGAGGTCTTAATCTCATGACATACTCAACAAATGGGGCAGGCGGTACTTATTCAGCAAAGGGTGTGACTGATATAGTAAATCCATCAAATCCTGACTTCAGCTCTCTTTTCAGCAAGACTGTGAAGGGTTCAACCCATGCGGGAGGCTGGTTCTGGAATAGTACCGACGAAGATTACAAGGTCATAAGGCAGTGGATCGCGGAAGGGATACAGGATAATTAGTTTGCGGAGTTCCCTCCCTTTCAAGGGGAGGGCTGGGGAGGGGATGGGATAAAATGATGAACCCCAACCTCACCCTGCCCCTCTCCCTGAGGAAATAGTTAATGGCAAAGATAAAGAAAAAAGGTCTTGATAAGGGGAAGAAGTCGTTTGTCATCTGGATGACCTTAACAGGTTTTTTACTGGTTGGCTCTTATGCGGCATTCCTTGGGATAAGAAGCAAGCCGCCAAAAAAGGTAGGGGCGTATGGCCATACGCCCCTACAAACGACGGAGGTTGAAGACCCTGTCTGCTGGATGAAAGTAAAGCCTCCTGCTGCGGGCCATGTGGAGTACCGGGCAAAGCACTACTATTTCTGCAGCATATCATGCAAAGAGGACTTTGAGAAAGAGCCGGAGAAGTACATAAAAGGTAAAGATCGAAAGGAGATGAAATAGTGAAAATTTCAAATTTCAAAATGACAATCTTTGCGTTTTGCATTTTGCACTTTGCGCTTTGCACTGACAAGGCCCATGCCCATCTCCCGATGGAGACGGAGTACGCGGAGACCCTTCCGAAGGATAGTTGGGAGGCAAGGTTTCATGCCGGTTACATGGATATGTCAAGTAGCGAGGACAACTGGATGACCGAGCAGATGTACGAGTTGAACATAGGTTACGGCCTTACCAGAGACCTCTCCGTCTATATAGAGCCTACCTACAAGGTGAAGAAGATGGAAATGCTCCACGGGGGGACGCATCTGATGAAGGAGGATAGCTCAGGGATTGGGGATACGGATGTACTGGCAAGGTACAGGTTCAGGAAGAAGGACAGAGAGGACGGCTCATGTCAGCAAGCCCTCCTTATAGGGATAAAACTTCCTACAGGGGCATGGAATCTGGAAGAAAACGGAACAAGGCTCATGGATATGGTTCAGCCAGGGACAGGCTCTGTAGACTACAGAGCAGGCCTTGCCATGACCCACAGGAAAGGTAAGTTTACACTTGATGGAGACGTGATATACACTGTTAAAACAGAAAATCAGGAGGATTATAAGTTCGGGAATCTCCTGAGCTATGACCTGGCTGGCCTTTATCAGATGAAGGACACATACCTTATGCTGGAGCTGAACGGAAGGGTTGCGGAAAAGGATGAGATAGGGGGCGATAAAGACAGCGATACCGGAGGGCACCAGTTGTTTATAAACCCTGGAATCAGTTATCATATCCTTCCCAATGCGATGCTCATGTTCTCTGTTCAGGTGCCAATCTATACAGATATGAATGGCGATGCCCAGAAGATAAACTATCATGCTATGGGAGGTCTGCATTGGTACTACTAAAAACCGTGATCAGTGGCCAGTGGTCAGTGGTCAGAAAAGTCAGCACCATTATGGCACTTATACTCGTTGCTCATTGCTCATTGTTCATTGCTGAAGTTAAGGCCGAAGAAAAGGCCTACAAGATCAACATAGAAGGTATGCACTGCAATATGTGCGTATACCGGGTGACCAAGTCATTGAAGAAGCTTAAAGAGGTGAGGGAAGTGGAAGTGGACCTCGATGAGGGAATAGCCACAGTCACGCTGAATGATGGTGCGGATGTGGCGACAGTGGCCTTGAACGAGGCAGTGAAGGACAGCGGGTATAAGCCGAACGGGGTGGAAATTGTAGGGGCGAATGGCCATTCGCCCGATAAAGACGGGGAAGGCAGAAAATAGGAGAAAATATGGGTGCTGAAAACATCTCTTTAAAGATAGCCTTTACGGCAGGGATACTTTCCTTTGTCTCTCCCTGCCTTCTGCCGCTGATACCGTCTTATGTGACTTACATACATATTTATTATGCTTAGCGCCTCTGCCACCAAGCTGGGACAACCTACAAACATATTTTATTAATCGTAGGGTGGTGTTATCCCATCCTTATTTTCCCATAGTCTTATCATCTATTATAAAGTCCGGCGATTGCGTACATATCTCCGGGATAGTTTCTACCTTTTCAATATCCTTAAGACTGGCCGCCTCATCTTGAAAGTCTTTCAGGCATAAGTCTACATACCCACCACCCAAAAGCAGAGTTTTAACCCCGACAGTTTGTAAAAATCTATTCAATAGCGGCAATGTCTCAAATGTCAAGGATCCGCGCTTGTAACTCTCTGATTCGACATATACGACAGAAGGGGATGCTCCGGTTACCTCGTTCAGGTACCTGGCAAATTCATCCAGCTTCCGGTAAGGGTACTCAGGATGGTTGTTGTGGTTGGGAGGAAGGATAAGGATGATAAGCCTTCCTCTTGATGAAGCCTTCTTGAGGAAGTCCCTCTCCCGCCTCTCGCTCTCCTTCATCTGTTTCAATATCTTGCTTTTCCCTACCGGGTAGTCATCTATAAACATATCAACTATGTTTTTGGAATAGTCTCCCCTGGACCGTTCTATAACTACTTTGGCCTTCTTGTCGTAATTATGGAAAAAGACATAGTAAGACGGATGGACGATTGCATATGCGGTCCCGTTATTCACATATTTTTTATATTCAATGAACTTCTCCTCTGGTATTTCATCCAGAGAAGGTATTTTTAACTTACCATACAGATTGCCGATTATCTCAGCATATTCCTTAAGAACATCCTCATCCGGCACAACAATCTTCCTTTCCGTCAGCTGCCGACCCTCAATTATAGAAGGTATCGACATGCAGGAAAGGCCGACGAAAGAGCCGGCAAGGATGGCAATGACTATGAAGAGCTGTTTGATCATACACCTGCGCCTGTAACCACTTCCGAAAGCCTGTTGCTGACCTCTTTGACCGATGCTGTGACTACCTCCAATCTTTCGGCACCGCTCATATTCTTAACTGCCAACTCTCTGATGGAGTCGAACATGTCCGATATTTGAGAGCTCTTTTCCGTCAGCCTGCCGGTTCCGTCTTCTATGCTTGCCACAGTCTGCTTCAAATGTCCCATCATCTCATTGACCTTTCTCGCTGCCTCTGAGGCCTCCTGGGTCTGGCTGCTTACGCTTTCGATCAGGGTCTCGGAATCCTTCAACATGTCATCCACATCCCTGGTCAGGGCACCCTGGGCCTCTACCGCCATAGTGGTCTTATGGGCCACAGCCCTCAAGTTTTCAGCCTCTATCTCTACCTTATCGATGTTAGCTGCCTGAGTATCTATCTGAGCAGCAATGGCCTTGCTCTGTTCATCGGCGATCATGATCGACCTCACCACTTGGGCAATAATATCTCTGGCCTGGCTGGCGTCAAGGCTGACCTTTTCTATCCCCTGGATGGTAGGTATAAGCATATTCTTGGAGTTGTCAAGGAGACCCTCAACATCTTCTGCAAGTTTCTGGACTTTTGCCGACATTGCCTCAAAGCCATAGGTTTTACCTGTGTCATCCTTGATATCTTCCACCTTCAAAGACATGTTAAGGGCAAGGATCTTGATGCTTTCAGTAATCTTGGCCAGGGAATCCGTAATATCCTTAACGCCGACAGAGGCGCTTCTTATCTCTTGAAGCTGCTCGGAGATTATCCCAATCTTTTCCTGGCCGGAATAGGCCTGGGCAGTGGCTTTATCAGTTGCTTCGGTAGAGCTTCTGGCCTTTTCCTTGACCATCTTGTTTGTCTCAACAATAGATTTCAGGGCGTCAACCATGCTGCTAATGGCCGTTTCCTGGGCCCTGATGTTTGCCTCAACGGTCACAACCTCCTTGACGAAGTCTTCAATCCCTTTCCTTGCATCCTTCGACTGCTGGGAGACAGACATCATCCCCATGGCTATCTCAACGGTAGTCCTTTCAACGAAATGTTTTATAAACTCTGAAAAGGCCCGGGAGATCTCGGCCTGTTTGTCGACATTCAGGGAAATGGTCCCCTGGATGATATTTATTATCATATCCTCCAGTTCGCTGGTGGCTGCCTGAACAACATCGGTTTGCTTTCTGGTACCCTCGCTTATTTCAGTGAATACCGTTTCTATATCCTTTGAATTCCTCACGAGTCTCCCGGTTTCCCGAGAAACAGGGGTTCCCACTACCTTTGAGAGGATTAATCCGGCTACAATCATTCCGACAATAGCTCCGAGTGTGAGGATAACCACAATCACCTTGGCTCTGGCAGTCAGAGATTCCGAAGACTTGAATCTCTTCTCTGTAGATTGCATGGAGAGCGCTCTGAAGTTGTTAAGAGAGCTTCTGACTTCGGAGAGCCTCTTTGAGAGGTCATCAGGGGTTATATCAGTCTCATCAAATAGCTTGAAGAAAGACTTTGATCTGGTTTCAATCTCTTTGAGGAGCACCTCTTCTTCTCCGGCCGCATTTCCCATTGCCTTGCCAAGACCAGTCCTAAAGGCTGTTTTCTTCATCTCTATCTTCTCAAGGTAGCCAGTTTTTTCCTCAGGGGTGGATGATTTCATGAAGCCTTCCGCCTCGATTGCCATCTCTTCAAGACCGAGCTGCATCTCCTGAGATGCGATCAGAAGAGGGAGAGCCCCTTCTTTGAGCACCGATATCTCTCTCCCTATATCTCTGACGGCAAGGTATGTAATCCCTCCGATAAGCATCGCAAACACAGTAAAGAAATAGAAATTCTTTACCATCATTTCTAAGTGGAGCTTGAATTTTGGTTTCATCTTTACCTCTCCTTAAGCCATCGTTCAAAATTAACCTGGACATCAAAATTGTGGGAACGGCATAAGGGGGCGTAAAGGCTTAACCAGAAAAGCACTGGTTATTCCTTAACAGCCCCTAAATGCCTACATTTTTACAATTTATCGATCTTTGTCTCTGCATAATCAAGGAATCTCTTCAAGTCTATCAGCGCAACAGTATTTTCCGTTTCTCCATCCTCTTCCCTTATAAAGCCGGTTATATAAGGCGCATCCTTCTCCTGGGATGGATTGATCATGGAAACAGTTATGACCTTCATCCCCTTGACCTCCGATATCGTTATCCCTACACCCCTTTCCATCCCCTTTTCTTTGCATAGAAGGATAAGGGGGTCCTCCCCGTTTTCTTTGATATCGATGATAAAAGGGGTATCGAGGACAGACACCACATCCCCCTCAAAGCTCATAAGACCCTTCAAGGCCTTTCCGCCATAGAAAATGGTTTTGAGGTTTCCGTAAGAGTCAACTATCTCCTTTGCATTGCTGGAGGCAAGGGCGAAATATCTGTCTCTGACCCTGAATATGAGTATCTTTAATCGTTCCATTGCTTCCTTTTTCACCCTCCCCTTAATCCCCTCCCATCAAGGGAGGGGAGATACATAGTCCCCTCTCCCCTTGCGGGAGAGGGTTAGGGTGAGGGGGTATTATCTCTATCCGACAATTCCCTTTATCTTGCCAATAAGGTCCGCTGGCGCAATAGGCTTGGTCTGATAGAATTTCACGTTTCTAAGGACTTTTGCCCTCTCCTTCTGGTCATTGTCCAGGCTTTCTTCTGTCAATGACGTAAGAAAAGCCACAGGGGTATTTACCCCGGCATTCTGGATCTGCTGCGCCACACCTATCCCGTCGGTAGAGTCATTGTCAAGGGTGATATCAAGGAGTATAAAATCAAATTTGTCTGCCTTCGCCTTTTCTACCGCCTCATTAGAAGTACCAACTACAGTAACGTCAAAATCCTTCTTAAGGGCGAAATTCAGGATATTTTGCATAGACTTCTGGTCGTCAAGGGCCAGGACCTTCTTCTTTTGTTCCATAAAAACCTCCTCAAGTTATCTCTCCCTCTCCCTTGACGGGAGAGGGTCGGGGTGAGGGTGAAATATCCGATATACTCCCCCTCTCCTCAATCCCCTCCCACCAGGAAAGGGGAGGTCAAATTGTTGCCGCCATCAAGCTCGGCGTATTCAAAACCAGGATCACCTCATCATTTACATAGGAGGCGCTTGAAAAGAACCTGTTCTCCGAAAACCTGTCTAAAGGCTTAACCATCAGAGGCTGCCTTCCAAGGGCGGCATCGACAACCAGCGCTGCCTTTTGTCCCATCCCTGCCTTTATCACTACTACACATCGTTCTCGACTCTTGCTCTCCAGGCCAAAGAGCTCAGAAAGATTTACAAGGGGAAGGATGTCACCCTCATTTGCAAGGCCAAGGGAAAGCCGGTTATTTTCTATAATGCTTCCGGCTTTTAATTCCTCGTCAGTCATGGTGATAACCCTGTCAACAAAGGCCGACGGAAGAGCAAGCTTGTTGCCGCTCTGTTCGAGGACCATGGCCTTGATAATAGCGAGGGTAAGAGGGAGTTGGAGCCTGAAGGTCGTGCCTATGCCTTCCTTTGTATCTATCGATACAGTCCCCTGAAGAGAGGTAATTACCTCCTTCACCACATCCATCCCTACGCCTCTTCCCGATACCTTGTCAGCTTCTTCCATTGTGCTGAACCCCGGGGAAAATATGAGGTCAAGAACTGCCTTTTCGGAAAGAATTTTTTCATCCGCCCTTATCAACCCCATTTCCCTCCCTCTTTTTCTTACCTTTTCGAGGGAGATCCCCTTTCCGTTGTCGGAAACCTCTATGATTATCTGTCCGCCTTCCTGATAGGCATTAAGTCTTATCAAGCCCGCAGTCCCCTTCCCGAGCTTTTCCCTCTCTTCAGGGCTCTCAAGACCGTGGCTTGCTGCATTCCTGAGCATGTGAAGTATGGGCTCATTGAGCCTGTCGGCTATTACCTTGTCAAGCTTTACCGACTCCCCCGATATCTCGATGTCAATCTCCTTACCGAGTTCCTCTGAAAGGTCCCTTACAATCTTTCTGAATCTGCTGAAAAGTTCCCCTACAGGGACCATCCTTAGCTGAAGGGCATGGGCCTGAAGCCTTTCAAAGTCTTTTGGCTCAAGGCCGACGAGTTCTCCAATGGCGGCTATAAGAGACTCTACATCCTCGGACCTTACCCTGAGGGTGGAGCCGGAAGAGGGGAGCGGCTTCTGATTCCTCATTGTGGAGTAAGAATTGCGGACCTTATCCCCCGATGTTGCGATGTTGAGAGGTTGAGGTGTTGAGAGATTCTCAATTTCAGAACTTCTTATCTTCTCATCTTCTTTAATTTCTGCCTTCCCACTTTCTTCCTTCTCTTTTTGGGCAAGCATGGCTATAAAAGAAGGTCTTATAGACGTATACCTTGTCTTCATCTCCTGTGCCACGACATCATCATAAGGGCGCCTCAAAAGTTCCTCTATAGCCTTAATGTCCCTGTTAATCCGTTCATCCTCATTAAACGCCCAGCGGTTTAGGTCCCTTAAACGGCCAACCACCCTTTTTATCTGGGAATAGTCCGGGTTGTTCTTTTCAAGGAGTGAGGCAAGGGTATCAAGGGACTTGAACAATGTGATCTTCACAATGTCATCCTTTGATGCCCCCCTTATTGCCTCTGCAGGCGCCTTCTTTTTCCCCCCCAGCTCATCCTTAGTCTCAGCCTCAGCCTCAGCCTTTACCTCTACCTTTCCCTTCTCCGGGCCGTCAAGGGAGACGATCTCTTCCTTAAGGGCCGCTGCCAGGGAATTAAACCTCTTTCTTAGTTGCGACAGCTCATCAGGACCTACAGGGCCTGATATAAGGCCCTTCATATCGTCAAGAGGCTTTATTATTGCCGAGGAATCACCAAAGGCCCAAAGAACGGAATCCTCCAGCTTTGTCAGCAATCTTGAAGTAAGTTCCTTATCCAGCACAGCGTTTTTGAGGGAAGAGTAAAGGGACTTGATGGCATTTGTTATAGTGACCTTTATCACATCTTTCTGACCCATCTTTGCCGGGTCCTGAGTGGTTAAGGATATCTTTTTCTGTTCCTGAGGTGCCTTTTTGACAGGAGTTTCAGCTTTTGCAGGGGGTTCTAATTCCACGTTCTTTCCGCGTTCCTTTGAAACCTTTCTCTCCTTAAGGACCATGGCCAGCTGTTGCATGGGGTCACTAAAGGTATCGTCAACCTGTCCCAGATCGGTATCCTCAGCTTGAAATATCAGGTCTTCCAGGTAGTCCCTGGCCCTTACCAATATATTTATAACATCCTGGCTTACCTCATATTTATTATTTCTAAGTTCACCGAGAAAACCCTCGTAAAGATGGGAGAAGGTATTGACATCCTTGAGGCCAGTATAAGCAGCAGAACCTTTCAGGGAATGTATGACCCTGAAGAGGGCATTCACCTTTTCCCTGTCCTGAGGGGACTCCCGGATCTCCGACAGGACATCTTCCGCCCTGGCCAGGAGTTCCCTTGCCTCCTCCTTAAAATCGTCTATAGAATATCCGTAAAGAGAGGGTTCCATTAGCTGATATTACCTACCTCATCCACGATAAATTTTACCATCTCACTCAGGGGGACGATCCTGGCTATCCCGGTATTGGAAACTATCTCAGGCTTCACAGGATTAAGGGATGAATAAGAGTCCTGGGCAAAGACCTTTTCACCATGTTTGACCATCTCAAGAAGACCTATCTTCCCATCAGCGCCGTCACCTGCCAGGACAACACCAACCCTCTTATCAAAACCCTTGCACCTTATGGAACTTAACAGCATATCGTCAATAGGCCTTTGATGCCTGCGGGCCTCCTCCTCACTCTTTTGAGTGACCTTGAAGGCAGTTTGCCCCGTCTTGGTCATGCCGAACTGGACGGTCTGGTTTCCTGAAGATATATAGACAGAGCCCTTTCTCAGTATGGAGCTTCTGTCCGCAGTAAGTACCTTCACCTGGCTGTGACGGTCAACGAATTCAGCGAACGACCTGGCGTGTTCTATAGAGCTGAGGTCGTCAATGACCACAAACACCGAGGCATCAATCTCTCCAGGGATCTGTGGTATCATCTGCATTAAAGATGTTAGTCCTCCTACCATGGAAGAGGCCACACAAACCAGTTTTTTGGAGGCCTCCTTTCCGACACTTTCATTCTTCTCAATCTGGGAAGCCTTTATCCTCCTTGATTTCCCAAGGTCTACCTGGCTTGCCATCAGTACCGTCTTAGCTATACGCTGCTGCTGCTCCTCGATGCTTTCTGTAACGACCTGGGAAGGCTTCGTTATATAGGCAGACGCTCCTCCCATAAGGGCCTCCAGTGTCTCAGGGGCCATCCTTTTTGCAACGGCGCTTATGACAACCACTGGGCAACGATATGTATCTTCTATATTGATCTGGTGGGACTTAAGAAGTATGTCGTACCCTCCACTCAACATCCAGTAAAGGGTCTGGATGCCGTCAAGCCTGGGCATCTCAAGGTCAAGGGTCATTACGTCAGGCCTGAGCTCTGAAAGTTTCTTTAAGGCATCTATCCCATCCTCGGCGGTTCCTACTATCTCGAAATAGGGCTCCTTAGCCAGCATGCCTGATATGACCTTGCGCCACATTCCCTGGTCATCCACCACCAGGACCCTTACCTGCCGGAGCTTTATTATCCCTTCAGAAAGGAGCTTGTTATAAACCTCGAAACTCTTGTGAACCCCAAGGCCGCAGTTGTTAAAGACCTTCTCAAGATTCCTCTTGCCGTCCACAAGGCCTAAGAACACCTTGTCTTCATAAGAAAGGCTGTCTGAACCGGCATCTTTTATGGTATAGGGAATGAAACCAAACTTTTCATTCAGGCCCCTTCTCTCATTTTTGAGGTGGTCAAGCCTCCTCATCCCCTCCATTATTATCTCGTGGTATGACACATTTAGAGAGGTCGTCTTATTTATCGCCGTCGTGTTTACGAAACGGAATTTTCCCTCTTCCAGGGCCAGCATATGATATATGGCATCCTCGTTGGAAAGGTAGGGACCGGCCTTTGCCCATACAATCCTGCCGCCTTCAAAGTGGATCTCCCCAGTTTCCTTGCCGCTATTGATATTCAATACCCCGGTGGTCTTGGCAAGGCCCCACATCTGGATCATGTCCACAAGATTCTGCTCGTTGATTCCGAAAAATCCTTCAACAGACATACGGCTAACTTCCTTAAATAGGTATTATTTTTTTAGAGCTTTTTCATAATACTTAAATTGTGATCTGTTTACAAGACCTCAAATACAACCCAAAAATAGACATTGCCTATATACAGTCCTCTCCCTTAACTCCCTACCGAGTTTTTAAAAAGATAGATTAGGATTTTCTTCTATACGGTGATTGTTTCTCTCGCTGGTTACCT
>JAUSKU010000006.1 GCA_030646755.1 Deltaproteobacteria bacterium | reverse complement strand
ACGGCGCCTTTATGTAAACATAGAGAGGTAACCAGCGAGAGAAACAATCACCGTATAGAAGAAAATCCTAATCTATCTTTTTAAAAACTCGGTAGGGAGTTAAGGGAGAGGACTGTATATAGGCAATGTCTATTTTTGGGGGATATATTCCCCTTGACTTAATGCCACTCTTTTAATACTCTTTTCCGGTATAACCCTTTGGAGGTTTTTTGAATGGCATTAATTGTTCACAAGTATGGCGGAACGTCGGTCGGTTCCATTGAGAAGATAAAAAACGTCGCCAAGAAGGTTGCAAAGGTCAGGGAAGAGGGACACGACGTTATTGTGGTTGTCTCTGCCATGTCGGGGGAGACCAACAAGCTGGTAGGGATGGCCCATGAGATGGCGGAAAGACCGGACGAGAGGGAATACGACGCCCTCATTTCAACTGGAGAACAGATAACTTCGACCCTCCTTGCCATTGCCCTGAATTCAATGGGTATCCCTGCCGTTTCTTTCCAGGGGTACCAGATAAAGATCATCACGGACAGCGCCTTCACAAAGGCAAGGATCCAGAGGATAGACGCAGAGAGGATGATGAAGGAGATAAAGGCCGGAAAGATTATTACGGTTTCAGGATTCCAGGGGGTGGACGAAGAAGGGAATATTACCACCCTCGGAAGGGGAGGCTCTGACACAACGGCGGTGGCTATTGCAGCCGCACTGAAGGCAGATGAGTGCATAATATATACGGACGTAGACGGGGTTTACACAACAGACCCAAATATCTGTCCCAATGCCAGAAAGCTTGATAAAATAACCTACGAGGAGATGCTGGAGATGGCAAGCCTTGGGGCCAAGGTGTTGCAGATCCGCTCCGTTGAATTCGCCCAGAAATATAATGTCCCGCTCAGGGTTAAATCTACATTCGTTGAGAACGAAGGAACACTTGTCACAAAGGAGGAGGAAAAAGTGGAGGCACCGTTAGTTTCAGGGGTTGCATATGATAAAAACGAGGCGAAGATAACCCTGCAAGGAGTACCGGACAAACCTGGGATAGCCACGAAGATATTCACCCCTCTTGCCGAGGCAAACATAAATGTGGATATGATAGTTCAGAACGTCAGCGCCGAAGGGCATACAGACCTTACCTTCACTGTCCCGAAGAGCGACTTCAAAAAGGCCCTTGATATCGTAAAGAACACGGCAAAGGACATCGAGGCAAGGAACGTAATTGCCGATGAGAATATAGCGAAGGTCTCAGTTGTTGGGGTCGGGATGAGAAGCCACTCCGGCGTTGCTGCCAAGATGTTCGACCTCCTCTCAAAAGAGGGGATAAACATCATGATGATATCCACATCAGAGATAAAGGTCTCCTGCGTGATTGACAGCAAATATACTGAGCTTGCGGTAAGGGTCCTTCACGACGGATTCGGGTTAGGAAAATAGGACTCCTCTCAAAACCACTTCCTCCTCTTGAAGTATAGATACATGGAGCCCCCCGTGAATATCATCACCAGCCAGACGGCAGGGTACGCCCATTTCCACTCAAGCTCCGGCATGTGCTTGAAGTTCATCCCGTATACACCCACTATAAAAGTTAGAGGCATGAAGATGGTCGCTATGACAGTCAGTACCTTCATAGCCTCGTTTGTCCTGTTGCTTATGCTGGAAAGATAGATGTCTAACATGCTGGAGAGCATGTCCCTGAAGGTCTCTATGGTGTCTATGATCTGCACGGCATGGTCATAAAGGTCTCGCAGGTAGAGGATCACGGCATCGGTTATAAGCGGAGATTCCCGCCTCTCAAGGCTGCCTATGACGTCCCTAACGGGCCATATAGATTTTCGCAGGAATATGACGTCGCTCTTCAGGTTGTGGAGGTCTGTAAGGGTCTTTTTAGTGGGGTTCCCGACCAGCTCGTCTTCCAGGAGTTCTATTCTCTCTCCGATGGTCTCAAGGATGTTGAAGTAGTTGTCCACTATGGCGTCAAGGAGTGAGTAGGCCAGGTAGTCCGCACCCATCTTCCTGGTGATCCCTTTGGAGTTCCTGAGCCTCTCCCTTATGGGGTTGAAGGCGTCCCCTTCGAGCCCCTCCTGGAAAGAGATCACAAAGTTCCTACCCAGGACGATGCTCACCTGCTCCGAGACGATCTCCTTCTTCTGCTCGCTGTAAACGAGCATCCTGAGGACTATGTATAAATAATCGCCGTAGTCCTCCTTCTTGGGGCGCTGGTTGGAGTTCACTATGTCCTCCATGACCAGCGGATGGAGGTTGTAGCAGGCTCCCAGCCTTTCCAGGACGTCAATCCTCGATATGCCGTCCACGTTTATCCATGTCACTGTCGGGGACTCCCTGAATGGGAAACAGGCCTCCGCGTCGTGAGTGACCAGTTCCTTGAATTCGGCCTCGCTGTAATCTATGACCGATATCTTTACGGCATCTCCCTTCTTCTCACCTATGTGGACCATAGTCCCGGGCGGAAGCCCAGTCTTTCTCGATCTCTTCTTATTGTGGGTAGACATATACGCCCCTCCTCTGGAACCCTATTCTCGCATAAAAGACGCAAAATATGAAGGGTGGAATTTCCTTGCCCGTCTTATAGAACATTATTTGTTACATTTATATATTGGGAACGTAAACATCTGCACCTCTTACGTTTTTATTGTGAGACTCCAATCTTGCTTGCAAAACTATGGGAAAAATGTAAAAATGGGCCTTGAGTGATCATTTGATAAAATTATACGTATTATGTAGTTCTCAACTCAATGATACTGTTATCCCACTGGCTTATCCCCGGAGGTGCTATGTCATTCATCGATCTTCGTGAGATAGAGCAACGTGAACAGATTCCTGGATATCATGTTCGCTTTGTTCACTCCGCTAACATGACCTTCGCACATTGGCAGGTCGAAGCCGGTGCGAAGCTCCCTGAACACTCGCATCCGCACGAGCAGGTTGCAAACATATTGGAGGGTGAGTTTGAGTTGACCGTTGCGGGTAAAACCCAAGTGCTTAGTCCCGGTTCTGTGGCAATCATTCCGCCAGATGTTCTTCATTCCGGCCGAGCCGTAACAGATTGCAGAGTCATCGATGTCTTTTACCCCGTTCGTGAGGATTTCAAGCGGCAGAATTAAGGGGACAACATACTCAATTGTGGAATTAAGTAACGTGTCCCCCGAATTACAATATTAAACTAAATGCAGATTTGAGAGGAGAGGAATGGATATGGAAAATACACGTAGCTCGAATGTATTGAAACTTACTGTGAACGGAGAACCATGGCAACGTGTTGATGACCTTAGTTTGGCCAAACCCGACGATCAAGTATACTGTGGTATTGAGCAAAATGATGGTTCCGTTACAATCCGTTTCGGAGACGGCATTAATGGCAAGCGCCCCAAAAATGGGGACGAAGTTAATGTAGAATACAAAACTCTTGCCGGTCCTTCAGGAAATGCCGACTAACCTTCGCTTACATCCGGCGCCCAGCCCTGAATTAAGGAGGCTCCATACTCAATTATGGGATTAGGTGAGGTTTCTCCCGAATATTACCATCACTCCTCATCATGTCCCGTTTCCGCCTCAAATATCCTGCATAATACGTTTAATTCTCACTACTCACGGCCTTTTAGTACGCCGCGATATTTCCTGCCTGCTGATTTAAGCTCATTCACAACATCTCTTCTCAACTTCGCAGGCTCCAGAACCTCCGCCTCCGCCCCGAACGACAACACCCACCTCTTCACATCATTCCAGCCCGAAGTCTTCATCTCAAGGATTATAGAACCGTCCGGCTGGTCCGTGATCTTCTGGTCTTTGGCCCACTTGCGCTCTTTTATGTATCTCGCCTGGCCTGCCGAAAACCATATCTTTGCTTCAATCGGGTCGTCATAAACTATGTCAAAGGCCGCCTCCAGGGTTTCTTCAGGATCAAAATCCTTCGGGTATTCGAAGGTTGAACTCATGACCTTCAGCTCCTGTATCCTCTCCACCGCCAGTGTCCTTCTCTGGCCGCTCCCCTCCTTGCCTATGTATAGATAAAGTCCGCCGTCGTTCTCGAAAAAGTTCAGGGGCCACATCTCGAATTCCTTGGTCCTGTCGTCATAGAAGGAGTGGTATTTTACCCGGCAGACACTGTTCTTCAGCATTGCATCTGCAAGGGTCTCAATGATCTCTTCCTTCCCTGAATAATCCTTGGCAAACTTGGATGAAGAGGCGAAGAGGGTCTTGATCTTTTTCAGGTTGTCGTAGAGGCCGTTAGGGACAAACATCTCCATCTTTCCAAAGGCTGTATTAAGGGCTGTTTCTATTTCCGTCCCTTTGTACATCCTGCCCTCGCTCCTCAAGAGATAAAGGGCTATTATCTCCGGGAGGGAAAGGTTGATGTCGGGTATCTTCATGTTCGGGAGCTTTTTCAGATAGCCCTCGTCGAGCCTCCACCTCTTCCTTTTTTCAAAGGGTATTTCATCCTGGTACAGAGGAAAGCCAAGCTTCTCAACGATAGCGATCTCCCGGTAAACAGACTTCCTGTCAACGTCGAGTTCCTCTTCCAGCTCTTTAATCGTGGTCCCCTCAGGCTTGCTCAGAAGCTCGATAGTCTTGAGAAACTTTATAAGTATGCTGCCTCTCATTTGCACCTCCGGCCTTTGTGTGAGTAAATCAATGCCCTTTTTACCCATCCCCACCCCGACCCTCCCCTTGAAGGCGAGGGAGTAAATTGTCTCCTCTCCCTCAGGGAGAGGATTAAGGCGAGGGTGGGGTTCATTAAAATTTAAATCAACTGTGGCCTGAAATAACGCGGAGAGCTATTGAACAGTATACAATACTTGGCTCATAGGGGACTGATTAACTTTATATCAGATATTTTTTGAAATGCCTTGTCCGCTGAGACAAGTGTAAGCTCCCTGGCCGCTGCCGTTGCCGCAATAATAGCATCCGGGACCTTAAACTTATGGTGTTTGCGATAATTTACTGCTCTGTCGATAATCTCATCATCAATATATAGTATCTCGATTTCTTTTAAAAAGTCATTAATGCCTTTTATTGCATCCTTATCGTCTGTCTCAAAGCAAAGCAGTTCAATCTTTGTTATGCATGAGATAAAGATTCCGACTGTCGCATTTGAAATCAAGTCAGAGACAACTTCTTCTCCGTCAAAAAAATAGATCACCGAATTGGTATCTAAAAGGATGCCCGACATTAAGACCACTCGCCCCTTAGATTTTTTTGATACTCAAGACCGTCAACCCTTTTTTTAAATATACCCTTAAATCTATCCAACCGTGCGCCTATTCCTCCTCCCTCTTCTAGAATAGTGATTAACAGTTTAGCCTTTTTTATGGGGGGCATGGATTCTTTATAGGTTATCTTTCCGTTTTCATAATACGCCTCTATGGTCTTAAGCATCTTCACCTCCTTTGTTTAATCTACTCCTAAAATAATGCAATTCCGAAAGTATGTCAAATGTTTATACCTAATGACATTAGGCTTTTTCTTGTGTGGCCTGAAATGACATACATGGATTGTAGGATGCTATCAGGTAATGCCCTAAGGGGGTCAATACAAATAGAGGTTAAGGAGGCAGTTATTATGAAAAGAGGTTCTTTAATTACAGTAATCATGTTTCTTGCGTTAGCGGTGCATTCCGAAGCGGCGGACAGGGTGACGTGGAAAATGGCAATATCAAGGGGTTGCGCACGGTTCATGAACTACAACATCAGGACAATCCTTTTTTATAAACAATCTCGTCTGACACAGGAAGAGGCATTTGCGGAGTTGACTAAGGAAGAAAATGATCCTGCAACTAAGATCATGGCAAAATCCACAATAGAGTCTGTCTATAAGAATCGAGGCGATGATGCCTCACAAAACGCGTGCATGAACGCCGTATTTGCATATGACCCGGACGGCGCTAAGACGGAAGCCCTCAAAAAGAAACAGCAGGAGGAATATGAGATTAGAAGGAAAGCAGAAGCCGACAGGCAGGCAAAAGAGAGAGCGGAACGTGAGGAAGCGGCTAAAGAAGCCTTGGCTATAGATGAAGAATTACGATCAATAAAGAAAGATACAGAAGAAGAAGTAAAAAAAGCTGGTCGCTTGCCTAAATATGAGGAGAGATTGGAAGCGATTGCCGCCGCTGAGAAGAGGGGAGAGGAGCGGAAGAAACAGCGACTCGCTGAAAGGGCGAAGTATATGTCCGAAAGGCTGGCCGCTAAGAGGGGCGCACCTGAGTCGGCAGGGAAAACGGACAGTCAACTGCGGGATGAAATCAGAAAGGAGGACCGCCTGGCAAAAGAACAACGAGAGGCAGAGGCGAAGAAGGAAGAAGCAGAGGCGAGGGCAAAGGCCGAAGCAGAAAGGCTGGCCGCTGAAAAAGCTGAGCAGGATGTCCGCGATGCTGCATATGAAGAGAGGCAAGCAGAGGGGAGGAGGCAAAGGGTTGAAGAGTTGAGGAGGCTGGGGGTAGATGTGGATGAGAAGACGCTGTTCGGGAAGTGATTCACGATAGCCTAAGCAGCAGTCTATTTGTCCGATAACCCTGTTGACAATAAGGACGCCTGAATTGTATATTGCAAAAAACATTGCAACTATTAGCCCTAATAATCACATTAGGAGGACACTTTGGCCAATAATAAGAAGCTTACGATCCAAACTTCCAAGCGCGCTGCCATCACCATCACCCGCAGTGCATTCAAGGCTGACCGTCTCGTGTATATCGCAATTGCAAACAAGGCATTAAAGTACCGCCACGGTACATCAAAAATCGTATACATTGGAACAACAAAGGCAGGTGCTTCCCGCATCGCTGGCAGTGCAGCCGCGCGTGCGTCGCAGTTGTTTGAGCTTCACGGCGTTACAGAGCTGACGTTCTTCATAATCACGTGTGCGGCACGCCAAGCGGTGAAGACATGGCACAAACTTGAAGTCGGCCTGATCCTCACGTTTAGGGAGCTTTACGGCGAACCTCCAAAGTGCAATACAAAAGGCAAGAATCAAAAATGGAATGATGAGCGTGATTACTTCACGGATGATCGTCTTGTGAAAGTTATCGAAAAATACTCTGAATACTCCACCCCCTCTTCAAGTGGGACTGCGCAAAAGCGCGCGAAGAAAAAAGGGGCCGCAACCCTTTAACGTGAGTCAAAAGGGCAGCCTGCTTTTGTCTTGGTAAATTACATACTTCAATGCTATATTGCGGGTCTCTTGGATTTTGTATTTTTTTATTCATAAAAAAGTTGAATTAACTATGGTGTTGGGAGGGCTTACTAAGAATGGCACAATTACATTATCATCGCTGGCAAAATGAATTTGAAAAAGCAGATTTTTCATCGGAAAGCTCAATGCGGGATTATTTGTTTAGACATCCTCAAATAATCGTAAACAAAGACACTGATGTTGACGCAATTATTCCAATCGGAGAGGAAGAAAGTCTTCCTGAAAGCGGATTAAGTAGTAAAAATAAAGGACGAGCAGATATTGTCATAGTCAAGGTTTATAAAAATGATGGTAATGATGTTGCCGGTAAAAATAATAAACTGTTGAAAGAAAATATAGAGATATGGATATGTGAATTAAAAAAAGTTGAGGCAACATACTATAATGGATTAGAACAGTTGCTCGACTACATGTCAACATTTCAAAAAGTCGATGATCTTAAAAATAAAATAGGAGACTACATTATTAATTGGTATCGGAAGAATCGCAAGCAAGAGATTGAATTTGAAGGAGAGTCATCGTTTATTGTTTGTGGGTCATTGGTTGCCCCTTCTTTTGATCTGTATAGCACTATGAAAAAAGCAGAGATAAATAATAACGAAAACTGGCCTTTTAAGAATATTCTAGAGAAGCTGCCAGAATCTTTCACCATGTTTGATATTGTTCGAAAAGCAGAGGAGACCTTTGGTTTCATCACATTAAATAAAGTAATGCGTTTTATAAGAAGCGATGAAGAAATTATCTTTTCAGAAAATGCACTGGGGGAGGCGGCAAGTAAGGCTCAACATATAAAAAGGATTGATCCGCTTGAAATTTTCAAAGCTGGCATACTTAAAGAGAGCGATAGATTTTACTTCCGAGATATGAATGGTAGAGAACATAGAGAAGTACAATGCACTGTTGAGAAAACAAGAGGGCGCAGCCATTCTTTTGTGGTCAAAGTGAGTTCAGTAGACGACCATAATCAAATTGAAATACCAAAATGGGCAAAAACTCATTTTGACTTTTCTAAAAATCCTTTGCCCTATATTGGGACTGCAAAAATATGCAGCCTGGCCTTACACAAAATGCTTAAGGTGATAATAGATAATGAAACGTTGTATGCGAATTATGGAGCGGCTGGGGATAATAATTTTATTAGGGAAGGTGATAGAAAATCTCTTGCAGAGTTGAGGGAAGAGCTCCGTAGATAAGGTTTGCTCACCAATTTATTTCAAGGAGGTCATCATGGCGCAATGTCAAGATGGGAAGCACGAAATCAGAGATCACGCGGGGAGTATGAAGGTATTTCCAACGTGAGCCATATGAGAATCATGGAAGCATACTACGATCAAGCTATTGGTGTTGATTTTGCGAGACGAGTGGAAGGTCTGAGGCAGTTGATTCGCAAAAAAACATTTGATGAGAACTCCTCTACCTTCGGCATTGCGGGCAATACGTTTAGAGCATATATCGGCTACAATTTACCACCAAGTGAAGTATTCCGAGAATGGGCACAGAATAAGACTCGTGAACTTTTCCAAGAAGACGAATTAGAATTTTCAACTCAGTCAAGCTTCGATTTATGGCATACTGAGCTATTCAAGTCCATCAAAGAGTATTGGGAGTCCAAACAAGAAAGGGATTTAAGCTTTGCACATACGTATAAGCTTATTGATCTGTATTTGAAATGGCTGCTTTCAAATTCTAATTGTCCGGAAAAGCTTGCTAATAGTATCTTGAATTTTGGTTATTGCGCCTTGGATAGTAAGATTCTATCTATGCTAAATAAATGCCTATCTGGCGCACTTCCTATTAGAAACCCAACAATGGGCGATATTGCAAACCAAAACACATATGACTTTTGCCAAGCATTAATCAAAGGCTTTGCAGAAAAGCATGGCGGAACTCGAATATTGTTCGACTTCTATGCGTGGGAACGTGGTGGGGTCAACAAGATAGCTGGCTAACAAAGCGCTGTAGACAATAAGGAAATGCTTATGCCTCTTGACTTATCAGATACCTTGGTCGTAGGGATCTCTGCCACAGCCTTGTTTGATCTAAGTGAAGCAGACAGAGTGTTCCGCACCAAGTACAAAGAAGACAAGGAAACGGCGATCGCCGAGTATCGCACATATATGCTTGAGCGCGAGGCAGACGCCCTGGAAGACGGCACAGGGATGCCTCTGGTTGAGGCGCTTTTAAAACTGAATCAATATCAATCCAAAGGAGCGGCGCCGTTAGTTGAAGTGGTTGTTCTGTCGCGTAACAGCCCTGAAACCGGCTTGAGAGTGCTGCATAACATACGGAAGAGAGAGCTGAAGATCTCAAGGCACGCTTTCACTGGTGGGGAATCGGTTGTCGATTATTTTGATGCGTTCGATGTTGATCTTTTTCTTACAACGAATGTAAAAGATGCCCAGCGTGTCATTGATCAGGGAAACTGTGCGGCGGCGATTGTTAAGGAACCACCAACCGATTTGGATAAGATGCCGGCGGGACAGGTTCGTATCGCTTTTGATGGAGATGCGGTACTGTTCGATGAAAGCAGTGAGCTTGTTTACAGAATGGAGGGTTTAGAAGGGTTTCACAAAAACGAAGACGCTAACCAAGATATCCCGATGCAGGAAGGCCCTTACGCAACGTTGTTGAAAAAGCTCTCTCGGCTTCAAGACCGCCTGCCCTTCAGCGTTGAATTTTCACCGGTACGCATAGCAATTGTCACCGCCAGAAGCGCCCCGGCGGAAATGAGGGTAATCAAGACCCTTCGGGCTTGGGGAGTCTATGTTGATGAGGTATTTTTCTTAGGGGGCGTTGAGAAATCCAAAATATTAAAGGCGTTCAGACCGCATATCTTTTTTGATGATCAGGAGTTACACCTTGAAGCGGCATCGAGGGTCGTTCCTTCTGGAAAAGTGCCATACCGCAGCAACTCACCACTGAACAAACATGCAGCAAATGCGCAAACAAAGATCACAACATGATTTATGGGTTAACCGGTTATGAATCTTGCCTAACTCAGGACTTGTTTATCCCAACCGCATCTTTTTCTTCTTCCTTCATTCTTTCAAATAACCGCTTTATACTTTCAATACCAAGCTCCATCTTTATCCGGGCCGATGAATTGGCGGAATGGACAACTATTCCCGGAGGACTAAATCCTCGCGTTGCCACGGCCTCCTCAATCCAAAGGATTACGTCATAGCCCGTTCCGTGCTCGTCGTCCCCGAGGTCGTGATCCAGGCTCAAATGGGTGACATGCCCAGTCTCAAGCAGGCGGATAGCCTCCTCCGGCCATCGTGTCCCGATCCACCCATCGGGTATGGGGCGTTCATCATCAAGATATAACTTCATACTGCCTCATGTGCTAAGAACGGATAACAGCCAAAAGAAAAACTGAGTCAAGATTACAGTTTCTCTGCAAGCGTTGTCAAATCCTTTTCCGATTTAAAGGCCATTCGAGCGTCTTTCTCCCAGCTCCAATTTATTTCTCTCATGTGTGGCCTGAAATGACACAGTTGGGGTGTAAAATGAGCGGCATACGGGAAGCTGATCAATAAACAAGGTGGATGGAGGGATATATGTTGACAAGAAGGAGATTTATAAAAGGTGCGATTGCCGGTCTTTCCCTGGTTTACGTGGAACCTATCTTTGGCGCAATTCAGAGACACACTGAATCCGTTGTAACCCCCGATGTGTTATTTCCCATCACGCTTCACGGGAAGCTTGGCTATATTGATCGTGAAGGTAATGTGATCGTAAGGCCTCAGTTCGAGAGGGCCTTTGGATTTTATGAAGGGCTCGGTTGCGTAAAAGTTGGAGAGTCCTATGGCTTTATTGATACGAGCGGTAATATGGTTATTAAGCCCCGTTTCCGTAATGCTTTCTCTTTTTCTGAAGGACTTGCCGCTGTCTCTTTCCATAATATTGAACGGTGGGGATACATTGACAAGTCAGGAAAGACGGCAATCGAGCCTGTGGTTGATGCCGGTGATTTTAGTGAAGGACTGACCAGCGTGGGGGTAAACGGCAGATGGGGCTGCATAGAGAAAAGCGGGGAAATGGTTATAAAACCGCTCTCCCGTTTTCCGGCGACCTTTTCGGAGGGCCTGGCAGAGGTACAGATTGGCAAGAAGTGGGGTTACATTGACAGGACCGGGGCCTTTGTCATTCCACTCCGGTATAAATCTGCCAGTCCCTTCAAAGAAGGGTTGGCGTGCGTCGGCATGAGCAAAGGGGGGGATTCCTTCATTGATAAAGCAGGAAGGGTCGTCATCAAATGCGGGGATTTCCAGGAGATCCGGCCTTTTCATGAAGGCCTGGCGGCGGTAAGGATCAAGGAGAAATGGGGGTTTATCAACAAGACAGGGGAGATAGTCATTGAGCCTGAGTTTGACTCCGCATTCGGTTTCTCTGAAGGGCTCGCCTCCGTTCGTGTCGGAGAAAGATGGGGATTTATCAACAAAAAAGGAATGCTTGTTATAGAAGCAAGATATGACATGGCATGGAGTTTTGAAGACGGCCTGTCATCTGTAGGGATTGGCGAAAAATGGGGTTACATAAATAAAACAGGGCGCTGTGTCTGGGAGCCGACTGCCTGAATCTATCCGCACCCTTTTCTTTTCCCTTCATACTGCCTCAATAGCCAAGGGACTTAGAATATTCAAACATACCGCTTAACAACCCATCCCCCTCTCAATCTCCCCCTTGAAGGGGGAGAAGCAAACCTCCCTCCCTTTCAAGGGGAGGGTTAGGGTGGGGATGGGTTGGCATTAAATTTGACTAATTCATAAACGCTATTTTGGTATTTACCAAGTCCCTAAGAACCCCATCTCCAATTTTTTCTCATGTGTGGCCTGAAATGACACAGTTGGGGTGTATAAAACTTATAAAGAGAAGTCAAATGTTTTGATGTAGCTGTTTGAACCGCCCATTCAACCGGCTTTATAAATCCGGGCATAAAGGAGATGTTATGAAAAGAGTAAGGACTGCTTTGCCTATTGCTTTGATGGTGGGAATTCTTGGAGGTTGCTCAAATGCCGCGCCGAAATGCGGAGACCAACAAACAGTTGATACAGTTATAGAAATTGCAGGTAAAGAAATTGCAAAACAAGTAGGTCAAGAGGCTTCAAGTCAGATAACGTTGAGCGTCAATGCAATAAGAACAACTGATTTTAATAAAAAGACCGGAGCGCAAAGTTGTGCTGCACAACTTGTTATGAAGGGTCCAAATGGAGAAGTTCCCATAGACATCACTTATACCAGTGAAAAAACAGACAAAAGCGGCGAGGTCTATGTCTCCGTATTTGGGCTGAAATAAATAAACAGGCAATTAAGCATCTGTCATGCCCGAAGTTTTTTTCGGGCATCCATCGCTGTAAAAACCTGGAATCCCGCTTAACCAACGCGGGAATGACATTAGTGCAGTTTTTAAAGATATAGGAGAGGACAATGAGAAAAATCTTTTTCTTGGCTCTAATGCTGTGCGGCCAGCCACTTTTCGCCGCAGAGGATTTCTGCGCTACAGGAAAAACTCACCCGATAGATGTGTGGTTTGAAAAAGTAATGGCGCAGGCCGAAGGGGTGACGTTTGACATCCGAAATGTTCAGGGCGAGGCATACAGCCGGTGGGATAAGGAACTGAACCGAGTATACACAGAACTGATGAACAAGCTTGATAATAATGAGGACAAAAAGAAATTGCGAGAAGCTCAACGCGCCTGGATCAAGTTCCGTGATGCGGAGGTTGAATTATTGTGGGCCGAAGCCCTGTATGGCGGAATAGGGGGCACCCTGGCCCCGGTCGCAGTGAGTGATATGGGCCGAAAGATCGTTCGGGAGAGGGTATGCACACTTCTAAAATATCAGATGATGGCGAACCATTGAAAACGGGTACAATCCTTGCTATCTTGATTGAACCGGTTTAGGATGTTGTTGAATATAAGACCATGTTTGAAGGCGGGGAAAATGGAAAACAACTCACTAAGCAAGTCACAATTCATCAGGGGCCTACAGTGCCATAAGTCCCTATGGCTCTATAAATACAAGCCTGAACTCAGGACTCCGCCCGATGAGGGTCAGGAGGCGCTTTTTGAGGCAGGGAAGGATATCGGAGTGCTGGCGCATGGGCTGTTTCCCGGCGGGGTCCTTATAGAATTCGAGGGCAGCAGCTTTGATGAAAAAGTAAAACAGACCCGTGAGCTTATTGAAAACGGCGTGAAGACCATCTATGAGGCGACATTTAGATATGACAATATGATAGTCATGGTTGACATTCTGCATAAAGGCGATGAGGGGTGGGAGATATACGAGGTGAAGGGCTCCACAGAGGTAAAGGATGTCCATCTGAGCGACCTGGCAGTCCAGTATTACACACTGAAGGGGAGCGGCCTTCCATTGTCAAAGGCATCGCTGGTATATATCAACAATAACTATGTAAGACATGGGGAGATTGACGTAAACGGGCTTTTTGCAATAGCAGTCCTCACTGATGAGGCAAGTAAAAGGCAGGATTCCGTCAAGGATGAACTGGCTGAGCTGCGCGCCATGTTAAGCGGTGAGGCCCCGGATATCGACATAGGCCCACATTGCAAGGACCCTTACGAGTGCGACTTCATGGCTCACTGCTGGTCGCATATCCCTGAGTGTTCGGTGTTCGACATCTCAAGGCTCGGAAACAAACAGTACGACCTTTATTACAGGGGCATCTTGGATTTCAAGGACATCCCGGACGATTATCCCCTGAACCCGAAGCAGCGGATGCAGGTGGAGGCGGAGCTTACCGGGAGGGAGTTCATTGATTTAGCCGGGATAAAGGAGTTTCTTAAGACCGTCTATTATCCCTTGTGCTTCCTCGATTTTGAGACCATCAACCCGGCTGTCCCGATGTTCGAGGGGAGGAGACCTTATGAACAGATCCCTTTCCAGTACTCCCTTCATTTTATTGAAAAAGAAGGAGGAGAGCTCAGGCACTACGAGTTCCTGGCAAAGGAAGGGGCCGATCCGAGGGAGGAGCTTGTAAAAAGGCTTGTTTCCGATATACCGCCAGATGCTTGCGTTCTTGCCTACAACATGGGGTTTGAAAAGGGTGTCTTAAAGAACCTTGCGGGGGCGTTCCCTGCTTACGCAGATAAGTTGATGAACATCTATGACCACATAAAAGACCTGATGATGCCATTCCAGAAAAAGCACTTGTATAAAAAAGAGATGATGGGGAGTTACTCTATCAAATACATCCTTCCTGCACTTGTCCCGGAGCTTAGCTACAAGGGGATGGAGATAGGTAACGGCGGGGAGGCAATGAACGCCTATGCGACCCTTCATCTGATAGAAGATCAGAAGGAGGTTGCAAGGATACGCAAGGCCCTTCTTGAATACTGCAAACTGGATACGCTGGCGATGGTGAGGATATTGGAGAAGATGGAAGACTTAGTGGCTAAGGGAGATTGAAAGACAAAGTTAAGCCTCTTCCCTTTGCCTGATGTTGGGGATCATCTCATTCATTTCCTTCCATCCCCACATCTTCCTCAAACACCCTGCATAAACCTTTCAAATCGCAGTAGTCACAGGCCTTCTCAATCGGGTCTACCTCATTCTTCCCTTCCATGAACTGTCTCGCAAGGCCGTTTACTACGCCTTTCCATGATACAGTCAGTTCATCCCATGTGTTTATCCCCTGGAGCTTTTCCCGAAGCTTCGCGTCTTTTTCAAATGAAACAACGCCTGGAAGGATATCATCTTCCTTTGAAATGCCGATAAAGCCGCATTCTCCAGGTTTTACTTTTGCAAAAGAGATTGCGTCAAATGTGTCAACGAGGTTGTATACAAGCAGTTGCGGGTCTCTGGGCCTTTCGGTCAGCCAGTCGTTTTTGTTGCACTCACCGGTCTTGTAATCTATTATTATCTTTTTCCCATCGTCCACCATGTCTATCCGGTCCAAGCGCGCCGTTATCTTTAGCCCTTCGATGGTCATTTCTGTTGTGTATTCCGTCTTATCTACAGTGAAATCTCCTCTCTCCGACTCGGCAACCTTTATCCATTCCCTCAGGATATCCGCAACTCGCTCCTTTTCCAGTTCGAGATACCTTTCGGAAAGAGGTTCTATCGGATAAGACCTCCTGAATGCCACTATGACAGAGTCTCTTATGATCCTTTCCAGATCGTTTCTTCCTATAATCTCCCTCAGCCTGACTGAGTCCCTTACGCTGTCCCAGAACGCCTTGAGCGCCGAATGTATAATGGTCCCCCGGTTTTGGGCTGAAAGGCCGAGACCCGGAGTTTCTATCCCGCATGCTCTGAGCCTGTGGATGGCGAATGCCCTGAAAGGACACCATGACTGGTCCTTGATGATGGACGTCCCGCCGGAAGTCATTCCCAACTCCTCCTCAGATGGCGGGATGTCAATATCAGGAGGCATATCCCCGATAAGTGACATAGAATGAACTGCATCCTTGAGGCGGCTGCTTTCAGTTATAAATCTTCCTGCATCCCTCTTTTCCAGAGGGGGATTTTCTGTATGGTCAAATAAAGGACTGACAAAGACTTCCTTCTTGTCCACCACCTTTGGATAGCTCACATCAATTGAATGGGCACTGCTTAAGACCCTGTTTACAAGCCTCTTTGAGAAGGAAAGCTCCCTCTCAGGGGTTGAATGTGGGAGATCCAGCCTCTTTTGAATGAACAACGGGATGAACGGGTTAGGGGAGGGTAGGGCAGGCAAGGAATCGGTATGGGCGCCGAGGATCCAGAGATGATCAAAATAGATGCCTGACGACTCAAGGAGCCCCATCACCTGTATCGGGCACTCCTCGGACTCAGGCTGGTGGATGGTGTCATTGGCAATCTTCGAGAGGCATGACACCGCCTCTGTGCGGCTTATCCGCCCCAGGACGTCGTCCAATGAAGCAAATCCCTCCATGAGCTTATTCCACGCATTTAGGGCCTGATATTCGGCGCTGCCTGCCGCATATCTCCGTGATGGCCATCCAGTGTCTTTAAGAAGTTTACTGAGATTATCGGCCCAGCTGCTTGGCAGGATGTTCCCTCTGCCCTCTTTAAGGGAGGAAGTCCATGATCCAAGGCGCTTCCTTAACATTGTCATGTCATATCCAAATACTCCCTCGCCCCTTGAGGGATTTATGCCCGGATGGGTAGATGGTTGGGGTGAGGGGGGGCGTTCAATTATTCTTATGATTTCTGAAATACTGACCTTGAACCGGTTTTCTCTCCTCAGTCTCGCATCAAGCCCGGCAAGGGAAAAATATTCCTCATCAGTTGCAGCAAAATAAGGTGAAAGGAGTATGGCGCTTATTTTATTGATATCCTCTGCATCTGCGCCGATGGAAAGTATGTCAAGGGCGGCTTTTACGATTGGTTCATCTGAGAGAGGGCCACCAAGGGATATATTGAAGACCTCCTTCGTATCCTTCCAGGGGAAGACGGCCTCAGGATTGAGTTCTGCGGTAAACTCCCGCCTTATGATCCCTTTGTATCTTTCAATATCAGGTACTATAAAACCGATCCTCATATCAGGACGAAGGCTCCTCCTTGCCCATCTCGCGGCCTGGATAACCTCCTCAACCTCATCTGCATAACTTCTTATAGAAATAGGGTTGGGAGTCGGGGGTTGAGAGTTGAGAGTTTCGGGATGAAATGGCCAGAACTCGACCTTTCCTCGTTTCCCTTCAATGGCCGTGATCAGGGACGCCATCCTCGGTGTCAACTCATCAAACCCAGCAAATACGACCCTTTCCAGTATATCAATCCTTCCTTCTCTGACAAGCCTTATGACCCGGTCAGGAAGCGAGGCAGGCTCAATAAACCCGAGGCGCCCAACCTCTCCGTCATACATCTCTGCCCACCTCTTCAGGCCCTTCGCCTCCTCCGTAAGGTAGATGTCTTCGGGAAGGGTGATGCAGTATTCCCGAATCAACGAATATGCGTCATAGGCCGTCTTCGCAATGCCGCGGCTTGACATGATTTCCTTAGACAGGAGTCTGTCTTCCGACACAACCTTTTCCCATAATGTCTGTGCCCTTATCGCGGACAAAACAGGTCTGTCAGGCCAGTTTTCGGCCCAGAGGTTTTCGAGCCATGAAAAGAGAGGGATTATGACAGGGGTGGGCCATGCAGTATGCCCGCTTTTCTCCATATCCATGTCATACAGGCTTCTCAGGTAACGGGAAAGGCGGGCGTTTACTGTCACAACAGTGGCCCCTCCCTTTATCAACCCTATAACCTCATTTATCTTCCTGTCCACAGGCATCCTTTTATGTGACGTCGTGCTCAAAGAGCTCTTTTTCGCCCGCTTGTTCCATCCTACTTTACTTTGATTTGATAGGCAAGGGTTTCAAGAATGACAAAACGATGGAATGAGTGCGTCCTTTTTCCCCGGTATTGCGCTGCTTTATGCACCTGGAAACATCTTGACAGGTTAATGGTAAAACCATAAACTGGCATCGGTCGCATTATGCGATATCAAAGACTATTTAAAGGAGTTAAACATGGATCAATGTCCCTGCGGTTCAAATATACCTTATGCTGAATGCTGCCTGCCTGTGATAAAGGGCGAGCGGCCCGCATTAACGGCTGAACAACTTATGAGATCCCGGTACAGCGCATACGTCAAAAAGGAGATGGAATATATCTTTACGTCCCTCCATCCCGATCATCGGTCGGGCTATGACGAAAAAAGTACCCGCGAGTGGGCAGAAAGCGCAGAGTGGCTGACCTTTAAGATCCTGGACACGAAGAAAGGCGGAGCCGAAGACCAGGAGGGGCAGGTCGAATTTGCAGCGACCTTTAAAGAGCAGGGGATACAAAGAGAACACAGGGAATTGTCTTCGTTCAAGAAGCAAGGCGGGACATGGTACTTTACCGAGGGGAAAACCCAGTCGCCACAACCTATTGTCCGGGCAAATCCCAAGATCGGACGCAACGACCCCTGCGCCTGCGGCAGCGGAAAGAAATTCAAGAAATGCTGCGGCAAATGACCTGGCGATAAATCTCAATCTCAATCTCAGCAATTTTAATTGCAAAGGCATTGACTGCTGGTGTTTGCAGTGCTGTCTTTGCGTATTGGTGGTTTGTGAACTATTGATGGCGAAGGGGTTTTAGAGGCGTCAATGGCGGCTTAGAGTTTTTTTGCTGCATCGAGCTGATTTTTCTAGACTCCATTACACTTTCATGCCAGCGCCGCGCCGAGTCTATTTCCCGCTTGACGCCGCTTAGGTCGGTCGGATTATCGCTATGCTTAAAGTGACCCGTCAGCTCCATCCCGGGGCTGAGCTCGCCGCTCGCGTAGAGCTTCCATATCTCCTTGCCGTACTCGGTGGACAGAAGTTCAGGGGCGAAACGGCCGAAATAGGCGGTCATGTTTTTCACGTCCCGCTCGAGCATCCTGCTGGCGTTGTTGTTCCCCGCGGCATTGATGGCTTGGGGCAGGTCTATGATGACCAGCCCATCGCTGCCTACGAGCACGTTGTACTCGGACAGGTCGCCATGGACGATTCCGGCGCAGAGCATGAGAACAATCTGTGCGATCATCTCGCTGTGATATTCCCGGGCCTGCTCTCCAGTCAGCTTCAGATCGTTGAGCCTCGGAGCTGCGTCGCCATGAGCGTCGACCACCAGCTCCATCAGCAGCACTCCCCCGACGTAGTTATAGATGTGCGGCACGCGGACTCCAGCTTCGTCAAGGCGTAGCAAGGCCTCCACCTCAGCATTCTGCCAAGCCCCCTCCTGCTCTTTCCGCCCATACTTTGTGTTCTTTTCCATGGCGCGCGTCTGGCGGCTGTTCCTCCCTTTGCGTCCTTCCTGATACTGAGCCAGATGGCTGAAGCTCCGCTTGCTGGCTTCCTTATAGACCTTGGCGCAGCAAATCTCTCCCTTGGACTGAACCACGTAGACCTCTGCCTCTTTGCCGCTCATGAGCTGGCAGACGACCTCATCAACGAGGCCGCTCTGGACTAGCATGTCAAAGCTTTTTGGAATTTTCATAATGTGCATTATATCATGACAGCGTATGTAGCAGGCATATTTTTTCCATCTTGTGAAGAATTTCAGAACAGTCGGATTTTTCTGAGGTGAATCGGCAGTCGAATGAGTTGCCCGGAGATAAGGTAACAGACATACAAACCACGGGCATTTCATCCCTCAACCACCCGCTTAATACAAAACGTCCCGCCCCCGGGGGCTCCCTATGGATATGAATTCAGGAGATTACGTCGTTGTGAAGAACGGCAAGGGAGAGGCCACCCTAAAGCAGCTAAAGAAGTACGGCAACACCTTTGTCTTGCACCCCCTTAATTCCAAATATCAGGACATGGAGGTCAAGAAGGGTGAGTTTCAGATAGTCGGGCGGGTGGTGAAGAAGGAGAAGAGGTAGTGAGAAAGAGAGGAATGTTGCGGTTCTTTAATATGGGAAGCGTCCCTTAATCCATCCGTCTCGATTCATTGGTAAAGGTGATACTCCCCTTGATAATCCCGATTTTATCTGTTCTGAAGTCGGTGTTAAGGTCGGAATCAATGATGAGGCTTGTCTTTGAATATTCAGTAATAGCTTTTGTAAGACCTGACAGGTACTCACTGAGCAACATATTGAATACCCTTCAGGTTATTGAGGTCCCTTGAAATCCTTTCCCTGACCTTTATTTCACCTGCCCACTCAATATACTCCTGATCTCCCTTTTTCATGTCCTCGGCGGCAAAGTCCCTTTGAAACACATCTGACGATACATTGTATTCCTTCTCAAATCTCTCAATCTGCCGCTCAGTTCTATGCAAACCTATCTCAAGCCTCTTTACCTCTGCGGAAATGGCCGCCTGAACAATATCCAGCGCGCCTTCCTTTGCATCGGATTGTATCTGTAATCTAATCATCTTAAACCTCCTATTTGCAGCATCAATCTACTACTGGCAGGCAGAGTATAGCAAAATAACCTTTTTATTGCCAAGGCATTGACTGCGATATGCAGCGTCGTTTTTGCGGATTGGCTTATATTGCGCTATTGACCGATAATGGAGAAAGTCCGCCCAGTCTTGTCGTTTAGCACAGTCGGATTTTTCTGAGGCGAAAAAAGCAGTCCGATAAATTGCCAGGAGATGCAAGTTGGTGCCGGAGGTCGGAATCGAACCGACATAGGGTTGCCCCTGCGGGATTTTGAGTCCCGTGCGTCTACCTGTTTCACCACTCCGGCACAGGGTAAAGAGATTAGCTAAAGACGTCATTTATGTCAAGGAATTTCCACCCTCTCTGCATGGTCCAGGCCGCCTCCGAGGAACCGGAGGCCGACGCTTACAAACCTTTCCGGGGTATCTGTCACGTAAAAAGTCCTTTTCCCTGTCCCTTCTTCCTTCAGCAGACCTTCTTTACTCAAGACCCGTCTGACCTCCAGGGCCGTCTCCTCACCTGAATCTATCAGCCTTACATCACTACCCATAACAGTGGCAATGGCGCTCTTTAATAGTGGATAGTGAGTGCATCCCAATACCAGGGTGTCAACGCCTTTCATATCATGAAGGTATCTCTCTGCTGCTGCGATGGCTACTTCATTGTCTGTCCATCCTTCCTCTGCCAGAGGGACAAAGAGGGGGCATGGTTTGCTTATCACTTCTATATCAGGCGCTATGGCCTTTATAGCTTTTTCATAGGCCCCGCTCTTTATGGTACCCTCTGTGCCTATGACCCCGACCTTCTTCGTCTGTGTCGAAGCCACAGCCTTCCTTGCCCCTGGCTCAATAACCCCTATGATTGGGAGACTATGCTTTCCTCTCAAGGCAGGGAGGGCAACAGCAGATGCTGTGTTGCATGCTACAACAAGAAGTTTTATCCCTTTATTAACAAGGAAATCGGTGATCTCAAGGGAGTATCTGGTAACGGTCTCGGCTGACTTTGTGCCGTACGGGACCCTGGCTGTGTCACCGAGGTAAATGGTATCCTCATGAGGAAGGAGCTTAATGATCTCTTTCAGGACAGTCAGTCCGCCTATCCCTGAGTCAAATACACCTATGGCCTTATCAATCATTAAAAGAGCTTCTTCATGCATCTTATAGCCTGTTTAGTCCTGTGTTCATTCTCAACCAGGGCAAAACGCACATAATCATCCCCCATCTCGCCAAAGCCGATACCTGGAGATACGGAGACCTTGGCCTCTGTGAGAAGGAGTTTAGAGAATTCAAGGGAGCCCAGTTTTCTGTATTGCTCAGGGATCCTGGCCCACACAAACATGGTTGCCTTTGGCTTTTCTACCTCCCATCCTATCTTGTTCAGGCCTTCACAAAGGACATTCCTGCGGGATTCATACGTCTTCCTTATATCCTCGACACAATCCTGGGGGCCGTTAAGGGCCAGAATTGAGGCGATCTGAATAGGCTGGAACATCCCGTAATCAAGGTAGCTCTTCATCCTTGTGAGGGCGTATATAAGCTTCTGGTTCCCGACGGCAAACCCGACCCTCCATCCTGGCATGTTGTAGCTCTTTGAAAGGGTGAAGAACTCCACCCCGACATCCTTGGCCCCCGGCACCTGGAGGAAAGAGGGGGCCTTGTAACCGTCGAATACTATGTCCGCATATGCCAGGTCATGGACCACTATCATCTTGTGCTCCTTTGCAAAATCAACCACCTTTACGAAGAAATCGAGGTCCACCACAGCGGTTGTCGGATTATGCGGGAAGCAGAGGATAAGCATCTTAGGCAGAGGCCATGAGTCTTTTGTCGCCTTAAGAAGGGAATCAAAAAACTCATCCGTATTATGAGAAAGCGGGATGCTCCTTACATCTGCTCCGGCAATGACAACGGAGTATGTATGTATTGAATATGTCGGATTCGGGACAAGGACTACATCACCCCTGTCAAGGGTCGCCAGGGCAAGATGGGAGAGCCCTTCCTTTGACCCTATGGTTGCTATGGCCTCTGTCTCAGGGTCTATATCGACATCATAGTTCCTTTTGTACCAGTCGGATATCGCGCCCCTGAGTTTTGGTATACCCTTTGATGCGGAATATCTATGGTTCCTTGGGTTGTGAACCGCCTCAATCAGCTTGTCAACAATATGCGGAGGGGTAGGCATATCAGGGTTCCCCATCCCGAAGTCTATGATATCCTCTCCTGCCCTTCTCGCCTTTATCTTTAAATCAGTAACTATGTTAAAGACATAAGGCGGAAGCCTCTTAATCCTCGGGAAATCCATCTCCATATTTATTAACCCTCTTTCATTAATATTATTGTGTATCCTGCCGATCACTGGCCACCGACCACCGACCACCGATCTTTCTGACTTCTTCTGCATTAAACGAGCTTCTTACCAAAGGCGCAGAGGCAACATGAATAAAACCCTTCTCTCTCGCTATATCCCCATATTCTGCAAAGACCTTTTCATCGATATATTCAACAACCGGCAGGTTTTCCTTTGAAGGCCTAAGATACTGGCCTATGGTAAGGATGTCGCACTCTACAGCCCTCAGATCATCCATCACGGCTAAAACCTCTTCCCTCGTCTCTCCAAGCCCCAGCATGATCCCAGACTTGGTAAAGATTTCAGGCTTAAGGGCCTTCATGGCCTTAAGGACATGAAGTGACCTGCCATAATCCGCCTGGGGCCTTACAATTGGGTAAAGCCTTGGAACTGTCTCTACGTTGTGATTGAATATATCAGGTGGCTCCTTGGCAAGCGGCATCAGTAAAGTTACCTCCCCCTCGAAATCAGGGGTCAGAACCTCTATTGATGCATCAGGAATGGCCCTCCTAAGCTCTCTTATCGTAGCTGCAAAATGTCCGGCTCCGCCGTCCGGAAGGTCATCCCTCGTTACCGACGTTATTACAACATGCTTGAGCCCCAGTTCCCTGGAAACCCTGGCTATCTTTACAGGTTCTTCAGTATCCAGAAGCTTAGGGCTTCCTGCCGTTACATCGCAGAAACCGCAGTTCCTGGTGCAGACATCCCCCATAATCATAAAGGTTGCGGTGGGCTTGGAAAAACAGTCCCCTATGTTCGGACACCGGGCCTCCTCGCATACTGTATGGAGCCCCTCCCGCCTCAGAACCTCTTTCATCTTATGGATGGAGCCAGGGGCCCCTATCTTTCTCTTAGCCCATTTGGGAAGCCTTCGGTGAGCTTCAGCCTGATATTCCATTGGCTTATTCTACTTAATTTGCCCTACAGCGTCAAACCTTTTTTGGGAAATTATTTGGGAAATGGATTTGACATAAGGGAATTGGGTGATAAACTTACGGGTATCAATTATTATAGGTGTATAATATGATGAGATTTCGAAACTGTGCTTTCTTATACATTTGCAGTCTCTTTATTGCTCTATCCCTTCCCAAAGTTGCAGTAGCAACTCCCTTATTCTCCATGCAGGCTGCGGAGAAATGCGACACCTGTCATGAGATGCCGGACCGTTCAAACCCTAAATGGGTTGAAGAAAACTATAAGATATCTGAAAGGAAATGCAGGCTTAGCTGCGGGGTATGCCATGTAAATCCCTCTGGGGGGATGCTGAGGAGCGATTCAGGCTTCGCATACGGCACAAAGACACTTCCGTGGAAGACGGATATCCCTGAAAATGTTGAGGCAGGACTGAAGGTCATAAAGGATAACAGGTTCCTGACCATAGGCGGAGACTTCAGGTTCCTTTTCCTTTCAAGGGAAGGAAGCGACACAAACCCTGTTTTCTTCCCTATGCAATCCGATCTTTACGCCAACGCCAACCTGGGTAACCATATCGCCTTCCTGACACAGATAGGGCTGGAGAGGGGCGGTAACTCTGCCGTAAGAGAGGTGTTCGGCATGCTGAAAGACTTCCCCTTTAACAGCTATCTCAAGGTAGGAAAGTTTGTCCCTCCGTATGGGTTGAGGCTCGACGATCATACGGCCTTCATACGGACCGAGCTGGGCTTCGATCAAAGCCTGTCAGGGGCCTATGTCTCAGGATATGAAGTAGGAGCTGAACCTGAACTTCTATACGGCAGATTTTCCCAGTTCAACTCCGATGTCACGCCTGCGGTGGGGACGACGGAAAAGGCAGCACGAGGGGTTTCGGGTGAGGTAGGCTGGAGGGGCCTATGGCTCCATCTTGGTGCATCGTATCTGCATTGGGACAACCTGGATAACGACTCTTCCAAGGATAGGACTGCTTACGGGGTGTCCGGCGCCTTTAGACCTAAATGGATACCATATCTGGACAGGTTGACCTATCTTTTTGAGCGCGATTTCAGAAGGGACGGGGTCGATGACGGCGGAAGCAGTACAAACGAGGATGCCGACATAACATTCAACGAACTGGACTACAGGATAGCCAAAGGGTTGAACCTGAAGCTGAGATATGAAACCTACGAGCCGGACCACATCTCCGGGGAGAATGATCAGAAGAGGTATGTTGCAGGAGTGGACCTTTACCCATACCCTTTTACAGAGGTCAACATCCAGTACAGGAACAAGAAAGAAGAACACGAAGATACGATTGACGAATTATTAGTGGTCGCACATATCTGGTTTTAAATAAAAAGGAGGCGTTATATGTTTAAGAGAACAATCTTTTTAATGTCCATGTTGATAGCTGTGTATGGCTGTGGGGGTAGTGGTGGAGGTGGAGGTGATGACCAAGATACTACCGCGCCAACAGTGAGTTCGACAAGCCCGGAAGACACTGCCACAGGTGTGCCAGTTAACAGCAATGTAATAGCAACTTTCAGTGAAACTATGAGTTCTTCGAGCATCAGCGAAACGACCTTCTACGTGAGGACAGGCGGCAGCAATATCAGCGGCAGTATCTCCTATGGCGGGACATTCGCTACTTTCGATCCGATGAGCACCTTGCAGGCTTTCAAAGGTTATACTGCGACGGTCACGACAGGGGTGAAGGACAGCAACGGGAATGCATTGGCCTCAAACCATTCCTGGGGTTTTATAACAGGAAGTTCTTCATCACCAACCTACAGCTTTGCGACAGATGTTCAACCCATATTTGACAGCAATTGTATTGTTTGCCATATATCGTTGGGTCAAGCTGCATTTCTCCCCCTGACTAATGATGTTTCTTACAGTAATCTTGTAAACAAGCCATCTACATACACTAGCGGAGGAACACTTGTAATACCAGGGAACTCTACTGACAGTATACTCTATAAAAGGATCAGCGGAGCCTCTGTAGGAGCGCAAATGCCCAAAGGTGGTCAAGCATTGAGTCCAACAGAGCAAAACACCATCAAGACCTGGATAGACGAGGGGGCGCTTAATAATTAGATTGAAAATACCTGCTTATGAGACAGCTTATATTAATAGCCTCCTTTGCTATCTGCATACCATTAAATAGTATTGCAGAAGAAGCAATTGTTATAGACAGCTTTGAACACGGCCTAAAGCCCCAATGGGAGAAGAAAGAGTTCAAGGGACAAACCAGATACACTGTCATCAAAGGAGAAAACGGCCACGTCCTCAAGGCTGAAAGCAATGCCTCGGCAAGCGCCCTGATATTTAGATACAAGTATGACCTGAAGGACTTTCCGATACTTTCATGGAAGTGGAAGGTAGAGAACACTATCAAGAAGGGTGACGAGACAAAAAAGGCGGGGGATGATTACGCAGCTCGAGTTTATGTGATCTTTCCCCACTGGCTTCCTCCCCTTACAAAGAGCATCAATTATATCTGGGCAAATAAGCTCCCCGAGGGTAAGCACGTCCCGAACCCGTTTTATTCAAAAGCTATCATGGTGGCTGTCGAGAGCGGAGATGAGAACATTGGGAAATGGATTGCCGAGCGTAGAAATGTCTATGAGGACTATAAAAGCCTATTCGGGGAAGACCCGCCCCTGTCCGGCGGCATAGCCATCATGACGGATACAGACAATACGGGAGAGTCGGCCGTTGCCTATTACGATGATATAAGGATCGAAAAACAGTGACCGGTTACCCTAAAAAAAGCATTTGGACACGGATTTACACAGATTTGCACTGATTTTCAAAGACTTAAACAAAAACTAATACTCACCTTTTAAGTGAAATCATTACAAGCAATAACTGTTGGTTTTATCTGCGTTCGCTTAGAAGCGCCTACTGTTGGTATCTGCGTGCATCTGCGGCCAATTGCAGAATTTAGGATTATATTCATCTCACTGCTTTGTTTTGTCGAATTCAGATATCACCACGTCGACCTCTAATTCCAATCTGTTAAGCGCTTCCACCTTGGACTTGGTGTTCAGATCTATATTCCAGAAGTAGGGGGTCATGGCCAGAAGGTCCATGATCTCCTCGTTACGCTTCAGCTCAAGTGGATAGTTGACTCTCTTTGCAGTAGAAAGAGTAAAAAGCCCTTTGGCCTCTTCGCTCATTTCTGAATGGGTATGTTCTCTTGAAACAGGATAGATAATCTCTCTCAAGCCGTTCAGGTGCCTGGGGCCTGGGGTAACGATCACCAGTTTTCCTGTCTCCCTGAGTATCCGTGAGAATTCATTGAAGTCTGCCAGGGCAAAGACGTTCATAACTATGTCCAGGGAGCCGGATTCAAATGGCAGATCAACGATATTGGCAACGGCCCAGCTGATTGTCTTGTCTCGTTGGGCAGCTTTGCCGACCGCGAATTTTGAGATGTCGACTCCATAGCAGTCGAGGGGTATTCGACCCCCTGAGCGGCCGATCAGATACTCTTTAAGGCGCTTGAGATAAAAACCTTCCCCGCAACCCGCGTCAAGTATGCTGAAGGCTGTTCCGTCTTCCAGTTCGTGGAGATTGCCGCCAACGACTTCATTGATTCCATCGGATACCATATCGTAAAACCCCTGGTCCAGAAACCTTCGACGACTCTGAATCATAGCAGGGCTGTCTCCAGGCTCTTTCGAGTGCTTCTTATGGGCAAGCATCAAATTGACATATCCTTGACGCGCAACATCAAAGGTGTGCTTGTTTGAGCATTGGTATCCGCCTGTCGACGGAATCAGGGGATTCCGGCAAACGGGACATTGCAGAATGGTGTGCATATGCTCCATTATTATGGCTCACTTGTGCGTCTGGAGTGCGACTTGAGACTTTTTGTAAGCAGCATGAGAGTTAATCGTCAATGTAGGTGGATTGTTTTTCTGATTCTTTTCTTCCAGTAGCCTGATCTTTTGCTTAGGCGGGCAACAGCAATAATATTCAATACCCCCAAATTATGCTTTCATATAATCTTATAATAAGATGCGGAGTTATTCAAGATAGTTCTTTCGCTGTGTTGTTTATCATACTCTCTTTGCCATAGCAGTCAGGACAACCATGATTTACACCCATACCATTTTAAGCAGGACGAAGAAGGATGCCATGTGTCCGATGGATTCCTGAGAGAGATTCTCTTCTTACAAGACCATCATACTTGATAAAAAAATATGAATTGTGTTATATATATTATGCAAGCTCTTAATACATATAAACAGAATTTAAAAAGGAGCGTTCAAATGCCGGGGACAGAGGCAGAGAATCTTTTTAAAAAGGGCGTTGAAGCCATTAACAATGGAGACATGGTATCAGCGCTTGCATTTTTCGAAAGGGTAACGAGCATAGACAGCACGCCGGTTAATCGGTCATATCTCGCCTTTTGCATAGCAAGAGAGCGGGGACAGTTTAAAAAGGCAATCTCTATGTGCGAGGAGGCGATGAAAGAGGAGCCTGAAAATTCGCTTCACTATCTCAACCTTGGCAGGGTCTATCTGCTTAGCGGTCAAAGAACCGATGCAATGCAGATATTAAGAGAGGGCCTTCATCATGAAGAAAATAAAGATATAGTTGATGAATTAATTAAGCTCGGAATGAGAAAATCTCCAGTTATCCCCTTTTTTAAAAGAGAAAATCTTTTGAACAAGTATATCGGGATCGTATTTGCGAGACTTGGACTAAGATAGAAACTCCCCTACCGGCAGACAATTCACACCTGATTGAGGTCTCCCTTGAAAACCGTTGCTATTACAACCCTTGGATGCAAAACGAATCAGTTAGATTCAGCCGTAATGGAGGAGTCTCTAAAGAATGGGGACTTCCGTCTTACGGATTTTTCCGGCCTGGCAGATGTCTATATAATCAATACCTGCACAGTTACCCACAAGAGTGATTTCCAGTCAAGACAGCTTATCAGGAGGGCCAAGAGGCAAAACCCTTATGCAAAGGTAGTAGTTGCCGGTTGCTATGCCCAAGTGAGCCCTGAAGAGGTTGCCGGGATAGAGGGAGTTGACTACGTCATAGGAAATACAGGTAAGATTGATATAGCCGCCATTCTCCGTAGAGACGTCCCGCCGGGGCGTCTCTACCCGGAAATAATTACAACCGACATCTTCAAAGAAACAGAAGTAAAAGGGTTCAAGGTATCTAACTTCTCCGGGCAGACCAGGGCCTATCTGAAGATCCAGGAAGGGTGTCATGCATTCTGCTCCTACTGCATAGTCCCCTATGCCAGAGGCGGCAGCAGGAGCGTTAATCCGGCAGAGGTCATGGATGGCCTCAATAGACTTATAGATGAGGGATACAAGGAGGTGGTTCTTACCGGTATCCATCTCGGTTATTATGGGGAGGACCTTCAGCCGCGGACAGAGCTCTTAGCACTGATAAAGATGATAGACAGAGAGTTCCCAACTCTTAGGGTAAGGATAAGCTCCCTGGAGCCAATGGAGATTACTGACGAGTTCATAGAGTTTCTCTCGACTTCATCAGCCATATGCAACCACCTTCATATACCTTTACAGAGCGGGGACGATACCATTCTTAATGCCATGAACAGGAGGTATACATCCTCCTACTTTGCATCTGTCATAGAAAAGGTTGCAGATAAGGTAAAGGAGATAGGGATAGGAATCGATGTTATAGCTGGATTTCCAGGGGAAGGGGAGGGGGAGTTTTTAAATACATTCAATCTGTTGAAGGGACTTCCGATTAGCTACTTACATGTATTCCCCTACTCAAAGAGGAAGGGTACGCCTGCTGCGGACTATCCCAACCATGTTCCTCCAGAGAAGATAAATGAGAGGAGCGAGATGCTCAGGAGATTGTCCGAAGAGAAGAAGAGAGAGTTTATGGGCAGATTTGTAGGGAAAGAGGTCGTGGCCCTTGGTGAAAGGAAGAGGGATAAAGAGTCTACTCTATTCAAGGCAACAACCAGAAATTACCTTCAGTTGCAGGTAGATTGCGGCGAAAATATGGTAAACAGAGAGATTAGAGTTCAGGTTGCAGATAGTGAAGGCAGGGCATATATTATAAAATAAATCTGCGGATAGAGGCTTTTATGGACATTGTAGCCCACGGACTCTGGTCTTATATAATATTCCATTCAAAGAGATACTGGAAATGGGCTGTTTTCTGGGGTGTCTTCCCGGACTTACTTGGATGGGGACCTTATTTTGTCTATCGTCTTATAAAGGGAATCCCCTTAGGGCCTCCGATACCGGCCCTGATCCCCTGGTGGTCGTGGGAACTTTACGGCCTGAGCCATAGCCTCATAGTCTTTGTTTTCCTGTTTGGCATAACCTATTATTTTATTAAAGATAGGGCATGGCCCTTGGCTGCATGGGGAGTGGAAATCCTCATGGACATACCTCTTCACCGGCCAGATTACCTTCCCACCCCTTATCTGTGGCCTTTATCCTCTGTTGAGTCCTACGCCTTCCCATCCTTGTTTGGCTGGCATTCACCATGGTTTATGGTTGTTAACTACTTCGTTATTATCCTGTCTCTTTTATTTATTGCGATAAGGAAATATAGGAAGGGTCGCCTATAGCCTCTCCTTCAGCAACAAATCAACCACCGACGGGTCTGCCAGGGTCGATATATCACCAACCTCCTCGATGTGTCCGCTCGCTATCTTTCTTAAGATACGGCGCATTATCTTTCCGCTCCTTGTCTTTGGGAGGCCTGCTGCGAACTGGAGTTTGTCAGGCTTGGCAATGGGGCCTATCAGCGATCTCACATGTCCTTCCAGCTCCTTTTTCAGGGCATCGGAAGGCTTTACTACATCCTTTAGTACGACGAATGCATATATCCCTTCGCCTTTTATCTCATGGGGGTAACCTACCACCGCCGACTCTGCCACTGCATGGTGTGATACAAGGGCGCTCTCTATCTCCGCAGTCCCCAGCCTGTGGCCTGAAACGTTAAGGACATCGTCTATCCTTCCCATGAGCCAGAAGTCCCCGTCTTTGTCTACCCTTGCGCCGTCTCCGGTGAAGTATTTTCCAGGGAACTTCGAGAAGTAGACCTCCTTTACCCTCTTGTTCTCAGGGTCTCCATAGGTACCTCTCAGGATTCCAGGCCAAGGCCTGTCTATGACCAGATACCCTCCTTCATCGACCCCTGCCTCGCTCCCGTCCTCCCTCAGGACCTTTGGTACAACTCCGGGGAATGGCCTGTTGGCAGAGCCTGGTTTAAGGGACATGGCGCCTGGAAGGGGCGTTATCAGTATCCCCCCGGTCTCTGTCTGCCACCATGTGTCTACAATCGGGAGTTTCCCCTTCCCCACCATCTGGTGATACCAAATCCATGCCTCAGGGTTTATAGGCTCGCCAACGGTCCCAAGTAATCTCAAGCTGCTCAAGTCATGTTTTTTTACCCATTCCTCGCCTTCTCTCATAAGCGCCCTTATGGCGGTTGGCGCCGTGTAGAATATGTTTACCTTGTGCTTGTCCACAACCTCCCAGAACCTGTCAGGATGAGGATATGTTGGAACCCCTTCGAACATCAGGGTCGTGGCGCCGCAGGCCAGGGGGCCGTAGACTATATAGCTGTGGCCCGTTACCCACCCTATGTCAGCTGTGCAGAAATGGATGTCCTCTTCCCTGTAGTCGAATATCCACTTGAATGTCAATGCTGTAAAGAGGAGATATCCTGCCGTTGTATGGAGGACTCCCTTGGGTTTTCCAGTGCTTCCGCTTGTATAAAGGATGAAGAGGGGGTCTTCAGAATCCATGACCTCCGGCTCGCAGTAGGATGTGATGTCAGAGGCCTTCATCTCATCTTCCCACCATGTCTCCCTTCCGTTCTTCATCTCGACCTTTCCGTCAAGCCTCTTTACTACTATCACGTGCTCAACGCTTGGGCATTCAAGGAGGGCCTCGTCGCAGTTGTGCTTGAGGGTTACATACCTTCCTCCCCTTAGGCCGCCGTCCGCTGTGATAACGATCTTTGATGCACAGTCCCTTATCCTGTCCCTCAGGGACGGTGCGCTGAATCCGCCGAAGACGACACTGTGTATGGCTCCTATCCTTGCGCATGCCAGCATGGAGATGGCAAGCTCAGGTATCATGGGAAGATATATGGTGACCCTGTCCCCTTTCTTTACGCCCTTCTTCTTCAGGACGTTGGCGAACCTGTTTACCTCATATGACAGCTGCTGGTATGTGTAGGACCTGTAGCTCCCGTCGTCCCCCTCCCAGATGATGGCCGCCTTGTTCCTCCTCCAGGACTTCAGGTGCCTGTCTATGCAGTTTTCAGATACGTTTAGCTTTCCTCCAATGAACCATTTTGTCTCAGGCTTGTTGAAGTCCCACTCGGAGACCTTATCCCACTTCTTATGCCAATCAAGCATCCCCGCCTGCTCGGCCCAGAAGCCGTCAGGATCTTTTACAGACCTGTCATACAAGGCCTGATACTCATCCATGCTCTTTATATGGGCTCTTTCACTGAATGAGGGGTCTGGTCTCAGTACCCTCTCTTCGTGCATATGGACTTCGATGCTCTTTTCTCCCATTGGTATACCTCCAGATAAGATGTCCTAAAAACCGCAAACAGCGGTCCACAGATTACACAGATTGCACAGATTTTTGAAGGCCTAAAGATGTAATCGGCGTCGCTTAGAAACGCCTACTTTTGGTTATCTGTGAAATCTGCAGATAATAAAGTCTTCCATGTTCCCTACAAGCAATAATAGATTTCAATATGTCTGAATTTACTAAATAGGCTGTGTATTGTCAATCCAGAAACGGGAGCATTCCATTGGACTTGATTGATTTATTTATGCAACCCTGCTATATTTCATCCGTACTATACTGAATTTCTTAGGTTTGAGCCCTTTAATATACTGAGCAGAGAGGTGCCTATGCAGAAAAAGGTGAACTGGAAGGATCCCAAATGGAAGACTGGCATGAGGATATCCCTTGATTACAAGAACATGATGGCCGACTCCATCGGAAAGGGTTACGGGATAACCCTTAATGAGCTGGAGAAGATGGCTGCCAAGGCCAAGAGAGCAGACAAGGCGCTCAAGAAAGATTGGAGGGAGAGGAGGGTTGGCTTCTTTGACCTCCCTTATCAGGGTGAAAATGTAAGCAATATCAAGTCGTTTGCCAATAAAGTTAAGACAGATTGTGAAGCTTTTGTTGTCCTTGGAATAGGGGGCTCTGCCCTCGGCCCCATAGCACTCCAAACCGCCCTGAATCCTCCTCACTACAACCTCCTTACGAAAAAGGAGAGGAACGGCTGTCCAAGATTGTTCGTGGCAGACAATATAGACCCTGCCGGGTTCGAGGGGATATTGAGGGTGGTTGACCCTGAAAAGACGATGTTCAACGTCATAAGCAAGTCCGGCGGGACGGCGGAGACCATGAGCCAGTTCATCATCGTAAGAGATATGCTTAAAAAGAGGCTCGGCAAGAATTATAAGGATCACATGGTTGCAACAACTGACCCTGAGAAGGGGATACTAAGGAAGATAGCAACTGATGAGGGTCTTGAGACTTTTCCCATTCCGGCTAATGTCGGCGGGAGGTTTTCCGTCTTTTCATCTGTGGGACTTCTCCCAGCTGCTGTTGTAGGGATCGACATAGAGGAACTTCTTGCAGGTGCAGCATACATGAACGAGCTATGCATGACGGGAGACCTCTTTCAGAACCCTGCATATCTCAACGCAACCCTCCAGTTCCTTGCTGACAAGAAGGGAAAGCCTATGTCCGTCATGATGCCTTATGCCGACTCACTCAAGGACATTGCGGACTGGTACAGGCAGCTATGGGCAGAATCCCTTGGTAAAAAGGTTTCTCTTGATGGAAAGATTGTCCATACGGGGCCTACGCCTATAAAGGCCCTGGGCGCAACAGACCAGCACTCCCAACTCCAGCTTTACATAGAGGGGCCTTTTGACAAGGTAGTTACACTGATAGGAGTCAAGGACTTTGGGGCTGAGGCGAAGATACCAAAGGCGTATAAAGAGATCGGCGAGCTTGGATATCTCGGAGGTCATACCCTTAAGGAACTTATACAGGCGGAGATGCTGGCCTCGGAGATGGCTCTCACCCATAATCACAGGATGAACTGCACCATAACCCTTCCTGAGGTAAACGCATTCACAGTAGGCCAACTCCTCCAGATGATGATGATCCAGACCGCTTTCGCCGGAGGTCTTTACAACATAGACCCCTTTGACCAGCCTGGTGTGGAACATGGGAAGCAGTATGCCTATGGGATGATGGGAAGGAAGGGGTTTGAGGGGAAGAAGAAAGAGGTGGATGAGTATATCAAGAAGGCAGGCAGTCTGAAGGGGTATGCGGTTTAACTCTTGTGCTATACGCATAATAAGAGGAGGTTTCACTGAATTAGGTCCATTTTCCCATTCTTAGTCATTTTGTTTGACTAAAAAGAGTAGCTACTTTATAATTACATTGAAGTGATTTTTATGAGGAGGCATGGATGAGGACAAACATAATATCTATCGGGAATTCAAAAGGGATAAGGATCCCAAAGGTGATTCTCAAGCAGTTCGATATCGAAGATCAGGTAGATCTTGAGGTTGAAAAAAACAGGATTGTAATCAGGCCAGTTAAAGGCAAGTCGAGAGAAGGATGGGACAAGGCATTCCAGATGATGCATGAGAGACGCGAGGATGCTCCCCTGATCAGCGATATAGACATTGACATGGAAGGGTGGGAGTGGAAATAGAACAGTACGAAGTATATCTCATAAACCTTGATCCCACCACAGGCCATGAGATCACGAAAACAAGGCCCTGCGTAGTTATTTCCCCCGACGAGATGAACAGAAACATTCAGACGGTGATCATAGCCCCCATGACTACCAAGTCACACGACTATCCCACAAGGGTCAAGCTGACTTTTCAAGGAAAAACAGGATGGATTGTCCTTGACCAGATAAGAACTGTTGATAAAAAGAGACTGGTCAAGAGGCTCGACAGGATAAGCGATAATGTAATAGAGAAGGTAAAGGCAGTAATCAAAGTGATGCTCGTTGACTAACGAAACGTGTTTTGCAGGCACGGGTGTTTTAGGCCCTGAGAAATGGGTGCGGTATTTGAACGGCGGGAGAGGATGAGGCGGTTGGCGGAAAGCGGGGGTTGTCCCAATACTGTTCGGAATGGATATTGCGGAAGACGCTAATCAGGCAAAACACCCAACTCAAGATTGCTTCGCATTGCTATGATTCTTTGTAGACGGGAATAAAGCAGTGTCGACTGGCTGTCGCAGAGAAGGCTTGTA
>JAUSKU010000005.1 GCA_030646755.1 Deltaproteobacteria bacterium | reverse complement strand
GGAAATATGGTCTGTTGTATCATCTCTTTAACCCTCCTGGATTTTTGGTTTCACCACACAGGTGAGGATTATACCTCACTGAAACCTTGGATCCAAGAGGGTTTTTGCGTTTTATGGGGCAGCTAACGCGGAATTTGGGGGCTTTGTATTAATTGACACTACGGCCTTCTTATTATAGACTTTGAAAACCTCGAGTAGCCGCTAATTTGGCTGACTGCTGATTTTATTATGATTAAAGTTAGGAACCTGCATAAATATTACGAAGACCATCACCTCTTCAAAGGGATATCTCTTGACGTTAAAAAGGGAGAGGTGGTAGTCCTTATAGGCCCCTCCGGGAGCGGAAAGAGCACGTTCTTGAGGTGCATTAACGGGCTGGAGACCTTCCAGGAAGGGGAGATAGACGTAGACAATATCGCCCTCCACTCCATACCCTCAAAAGAGGATATGGAGGCTATTCGGCAGGTGAGGCTCAAGGTCGGGATGGTGTTTCAGCAGTTCAACCTCTTCCCCCACATGACTGTCCTTGAAAACATAGTCGAGGCCCCTGTAAGGGTCCTTGGTGTGGCCAGAGACAAGGCAGTGGAAGATGCCATCTCCTTCCTTGCAAGGATAAACATGGCTAACAAGGCAGACGCACGCACGGAGAACCTGTCCGGTGGGCAGCAGCAGAGGGTGGCCATAGCAAGGGCCCTTGCCATGAAACCGGAGGCGATGCTCTTCGACGAACCAACCGCTTCCCTTGACCCGGAGATGGTGGGGGAGGTCCTCTCTGTCATAAAAGACCTGGTAAATGACGGGATGACGACGCTTATATCCACTCATGAGATGGGTTTTGCAAGGGAGGTGGCGGACAGAGTTGTGGTATTCGCAGATGGTGACATTATAGAAACAGGCCCGCCTGATGAGATATTTGCCAATCCTAAGAACGAGAGGACAAAGTCCTTCCTGAGCAGGATACTGAGATGAGGAGATTCCTCTGATGACAACATCTATCCTGGAAACAGTTTGGCTGCCTTTAAGGCTCTCGATCCAGGTATCTCTGATGTCTACCGTCATGGTGGCGCTTACAGGTACGGCACTGGGTTACATACTGTCGAGGAAGGATTTTTTTGCCAAGGATGTCGTTGATGCAATAATAACGCTCCCCATGGTTCTGCCGCCTACGGTAACAGGTTATTACCTCATGGTTATATTGGGTAGGCGCGGGTTTTTGGGGCAGTTTGTTTATAACTGGACAGGCTGGACCATAGCGTTTACCTGGCAGGCGGCGGTGGTGGCCTCTTTCGTGGTTTCCTTCCCTCTGATGGTCAAGACCGTCAGGGCAGCTGTGGACTCTGTTGACCCGGAGCTCGAAAAGGCGTCCCTTCTCCTCGGCAAGGGAGAGGTGGAGACGGTTGTTAAAATAACCCTTCCTCTTGCTTGGAAGGGGGTCCTGGCGGGAATGGTCCTTTCCTTTGCCAGGGGGATCGGAGAGTTCGGGGCAACCCTCATGCTCGCAGGGAACATACCTGGGAAGACAGCAACCATGCCCCTGGCCATCTACTCTGCCACCCAGTCAGGGGATTCTGTCCTGGCCAATTCACTGGTGATAATACTCACACTGCTGTCATTAACCGTCATATACGTGACCAACCGGCTTAGCAGGAAGGGGTTGACTTTTGGGAGAGGTATAGATTATAAAAGGGTATAAATATGTCTTAAACAATTACAAGGAGGAAAAGATGAAAAAGATTTTAATGTTAGCAACGGCGTTTGTTCTTACTACTGCAGCGGCCTGGGCCGCGGACCTCGACCCGACAAAACTAGTCACTGGCGACGTTCAGGAGAATTTCAAGGACTTTAGCAAGGAGGTAGGGTTCGGTCTTTCTTATTTCCCATTGGCACCGGCTGAACCTCTCGGAATTACCGGATTTGATATAGGAATTGAGGTAACGGCAGTTGATATCAATGAAAACAAGAGTTACTGGGAGGATATGGGAGACTTCCCCGGCATGCTCCCTGTACCGAAGATCCACGTCCAAAAAGGTCTGCCCTTCGGAATTGACATTGGAGCCATATACTCAAAGGTCCCTGACACAAACATTCAGCTTATAGGCGGAGAGGTAAAGTGGGCCGTTTTGAAGGGGACTCTTGCAACCCCGGCAGTGGCCATAAGAGGCAGCTACACGAAGCTCCTGGGAGTTGACAACCTCGACCTTCAGACAGTGGGTTACGATGCATCTATAAGCAAGGGAGTGGCAATGTTCACCCCTTACGCAGGCGTGGGGCAGGTCATGATCAACAGTGAGCCGAAGAACCTTCCGTTAGGTTTCACTCTGAAGGACGAGGAGATCACCGAAACAAAGTATTTTGTAGGGGTTAAGACAAAGCTGCTTCTGCTTACTGTGACCGCAGAGGCTGATTTTGCAGAGGTCCCGGCGTATTCCCTCAGGGTTGGAATGGGTTTTTAAACCTGTCGTGAAGCTCTCCGATCTTACCCTTGTTCCAACTGGATATCCTGCTCATGTAGTTTGTTATCCTGGATATGCCGTCCAGGTCTGTGGAGCCGCAGGAGGGGCAGGTATCGAGGAGCCCCCTGGAGACTCTTCCGCACTCCTGGCATATCGTAAAATCAGGGGAGATGATGACCTGGGAAGATCCTGTAGCTGACAGGGTGTTCCTGAGAAGGGTCGTCACAGACTCTATTTCAGGCCTTGAGCCGCCAAGCCATATGTGGGACAGGGGATTGGCATCTATCATCGCGTGAAACCTTCCCTCCTTCTCGATCTTCTCAAAGGGAGTGATTTCTGCGGACGGGTTCAGGTGAGACGAATTTGTGTAATATATCTCACCTCTTGCAATGTCGCCCCTCACCGTCCTCCCGGCCATAGCGGAGTGATACCTCATGTCCAGCCTTGCGAACCTGTAAGAGGTGCTTTCAGCCGGTGTCTGATTGAGGACCACCTTGATGCCGTTATTTTCCCCAAACATTAAAGCTTTTTCCTTTATGAATTCGACAACCTTGATCCCGAAATTCAGGGCATCATCCGATTCATGGAGCTCCTTCCCCTTCTGTACCTTCACAAGCTCATTCAGGCCTGCCAATCCTGTCAGGTATGTGACCTTGTCAAGCCTCAGATAATGGGAGCCGTCCAGTTTCATGGTAAGGAGAGACAAGGGACCGCTTTCACCCAAGGAAAGGAGTCTTTCAAGGAATGCCTTTTTTTCCGTATGGGCCTGAACTGTTAGAGATATGGCTTCCGACAGGAGGTTGAACAGGAGGTCCTCCCTTCCCCCGGATAGATACCCGATCCTCGGAAGGTTTAGCGTCACATTCTGGATAGAGGCGTATCTCATCCTCCACGGCGACAAAGAGTCCTCTTTGCCGGAGCCGCCACGAAAGTCCACTGCCCCATAGTCCGGGATCCTTGCAACTCCGCCCCTTTCAAATAAAAATACGGGGTTCCCCTTTTCGATCGAAAGCCCTATGGCGTGTCTTAGGAGCGGGTCTGTGCCGTCATCAAATGCATCCCTGGTAAGATGTACCACGGGGATAGGGAAGAAGAACGGCCTGCCTGATCCATCCCCTTCCATATATACATCAAGGATGGCGGAAAGGAGCCTCCTTGAACCTTCCTCATACTCTTTATACCTTTTGCCAGTGTTCACCCCGCCGGGTCCTATTGCCGGAACGGAAGCCAGATGTTCAGGAACCTTAATGAAAAGGGAGAGGTAGGTAAAGATGGCCTGGCCTCCGCGGGCCACGGCCTGCTGGGAGAACTCAAATATAAGCATCTGGGCAAACTGCTTTATCTCCCTCTCCCCCATCGCCTCTGTATAAGGCGCAAAGGAGACATTGACCGCATCCCATCCTATGCTGCCGGAAAACTGGGTCTGAAGGGCCGCAGCATACCTGACCATGTGGGCAAGAAGCACCTCAGGATGCTTGGCTGGTTTTGCGGCAGACGGGGAGTTCGGGAGGTTGAGGCCGAACCTTTTCAGGTACTCCAGGGACTGTGAGGAACTGTACGCCCTGTCTATGAACCCCATGTTGTGGATGTGGATGTCCCCTTTAAGGTGGGCATTCCCTACCTTTTGAGAAAAGACCTTTTCGAGGGCATAATATTTCTTTATCCCCTCAGCCAGGGTAAGAGATGTCGCCTCAGGAGAGTGGGGGATATTGGCGTTTTCCCTGTTGGGGCTCATGATTATCCCCTCCACATCATAGAGGGGGAACCCGACCCTGGAGTGCATCCTCCATGCCTTTTCAAGCCCCCTCTCAAGGAGCCTGGCATCCACAAGTTCGCGGACCAGAGGCGCGGTGATGGTATTTATCCCGCTCCGTGATAACTGGTTCTCCACCTCCCTGCTTATGGCGTCGGCGGTCTCCATGTCGACATCCGTCTCCCTTACAAGGGCGTCGACGATCCTCCTCCTGTCCCATCCGGCCAGGTCATCGCCGCTCCCGCGGACGAAAAGGACCAGTTCTGTAGATTCATCATGATCAGACATGGGACTCAATTTATAGATTGAGAAGGAAACTGTCAAGGTCAAAACCAAATCTATCTAACGCAGACCCCTCTTATCCCGCATTCCCTGCACTTGTTTTCATCCATCCTTGCCGGGCATTCATTCAGTATCCCCAGCCTTGACAGGGCAAAGTCATACTTCACCGGGTCTTTGGGATCAAGCGCCTTTAATGCCCCAGTAACCTCTTTTGCCATCTTCCAGCCCACTCCCTTTCTCTTAGCAAGACCGAGATATCTTGACAGTCTGGCAACATGGGTGTCTATCGGCATGATCAGCTTAGATGGAGGAATCTCATTCCACAGGCCGAAGTCGATGCTGTCTTTCCTTACCATCCAGCGCAGGAACATATTAAGCCTCTTGCACGCACCTTTCCCCGGTGCCGGGAAAAGATGGCGGAATCCGGCTGAGAGCTCCCCCTCAGGGAACGCCTCGCTGCATTCCATAGCAAGGACCCTCTGGACAAATAATGACAGGGCCGGTTCTATATCATGGTCATCGGGTGAGTAGCCCTGAAGGAAAAAGTCCCTTACGGAACCGCTTGTCTTAATAATCCTCTGGATTACTGAGAGGAGGTGGATTATATCAGGGCCCCTGTTGAAGCGATATACGAAGGAATCAAATCTATGCTCCCCTGCAGGCTTAAACCCTTTTATATATCCTTTCGGCGATTTTCCCATCACATCAAGGATATAGGCGACCTTGGGCTTGAAGAGGTCAACCTTGCCGTAGGCCAGGGCTGAAGATACAAGTCCGGCAATCTCGATATCTAAAGGGTCTTTATATTGATGGGGGAAGTAGATGGGGTCTGATTCAAGATAGGACAGTGAATACTTTCTGTATAGATCATCAAGGAGGGGCCTCAGTTTGGTTCTTTTCTTGTCCCGGGTTGACATAATTCGTAAGATACCATAACCATGCCAGGCCTATCAATTCAATTGCTACTGCAAATATATTGTGATAGATATATTGTGATAGTTTGTTGACAATTACTAAGAAGGTCATTATCCAAGCCAGCGTGGACAAGTATGCGAAGATTGACACATCTGCCTAAATCCGATATAAAAAATAGATGAACGATAATATCTCCGGCAAGAAGCCTTTCTATACACCCCTTCTCGAATCCCTGAAAAAAGGCGACAAAAAGATAAAGGTGACCGGGGCGGCAGGCTCATTCCCCTCATACCTTATCTCAAATCTTAAAAAGGCCAAAGAAGGTCCCGTTCTTATTATCACTCCCCTCCCCGAGGACGCGGAAAGGGTGATCGAGGATTTAGGCTTCTTTTTGCCTGGTTTGGCGCATCTGTTTCCGTCATGGGAGACCCTTCCCTTTGACAGTGTGGAGCCGCCTCTGGAAATAATGGGTGAGAGGGTTGCTGCCGTCTATGCACTTATGACGGGTTCTCCTGTAATAGTTGCCCCCGTATCAGCCCTCATTCAGAAGGTCCCTCCAAGGGAGTTTCTGAACAATTCCATGGAATACCTGGAGGCAGGGGAGGAAACGAGCCTGGACTCCTTGACCGGGAAGCTTGAAAAGGGAGGGTATTCAAGGGTAAGCATGGTACAGGAGAAGGGGGAATGGAGCAGGAGAGGCGGGATCATGGACATATTCCCACCTTCCACTGAAAACCCTGTAAGGATAGAGTTTATAGGGGATACGATAGAATCAATAAGGGAGTTTGACCCTGCGTCCCAGAGGTCTTTAAGGAGCTTGAATTCAGTCATTGTATTGCCGGTCGGCAGTCAGCAGTCGGCAGTCAGTCAGGAAGTCACCCTCTTTGACTACCTGAAGGAAGGGACCCCGGTTTTCCTCCTGGAGCCTGCCGGCATAGAAAATGAACTGGACAGGTTCGATGAGGAGATAGAGGCGAGAAGGAAAGGTATAGATGAAGATCAGGTAGAGGTGGAGGGAAAGGCGGCAGAGGAACTTCTTCGCAAGGATGAACTGTTGTCTATTCTTGATAAATACATGACTGTGGAGCTGTCAAGGCTTGCCGTAGGGGGGATCCAGGAGTCGCCCCTGCATTTTGACGTAAAGGGGAACGAAGATATAAGGCATGGCATGACAAAGAAGGAAGGGGCCTTCGACAGATTTGTCGATCTGATCCGGGGATGGCTGAGGGAGGGAATGAGGGTTGTCATAGCCTCCCACACCCACGGGCAGGACGACAGGGTGGAGGAGCTGCTGAAGAGCAAAGACATGGGGGCGAGAAGGGTCGAGGCTGAAGACATCTTCAGTCTTTCCGATTCACCTGGGTTGTATGCCACCGTAGGCCCCCTGAACAGCGGCTTCAGGTTCCCTTCAGAGCGCCTCGTGATTGTCACAGAGGAGGAGATATTCGGCCAGAGGGTAAGGCTGAGACAGGTAAAGGCCAAGACCTCCCATTTCATAGCATCCCTCTCTGACCTCAAGGTAAACGACCCCATTGTGCACATAGACCACGGGATAGGTATATACAGGGGGCTTCAGAAACTCGCTATCGGCGGGATTGACAGCGACTTCCTTCTCATAGAATATGCGGGGAAGGACAAGCTTTACCTGCCGGTTTACAGGATGGACCAGGTCCAGAAGTATACTGGGGGTGAGGGGCCGACCCTGGACAAGCTTGGCGGGACATCATGGGACAAGGTAAAGAAGAGGGTCAAGGAGAAGATAAAGGAGATGGCGGCAGAACTCCTGGATATATACGCTGCAAGGAAGGTGATGGAGGGTTTTGCATACTCCCCTCCTGACCACTATTTTGAGGAGTTTGAGGCGGCGTTTGAGTATGAGGAGACCCCTGACCAGATGGAGGCCATAAAGGACGTCATAATGGACATGACGGAGCCGAAGCCGATGGACAGGCTCGTGTGCGGAGATGTTGGGTACGGCAAGACGGAGGTGGCAATAAGGGCCGCATTCAAGGCCGTCCTGGACGGTAAGCAGGTGGCAGTCCTTGTCCCTACAACTGTCCTTGCATCCCAGCACCTCCAGACATTCCAGGGGAGGATGTCCTCATTTCCCGTAAAGATAGACATGTTGTCCAGGTTCAAGTATCCGAAGGAGCAGAAGGAGATAATCAAAAAGCTCAGGGAGGGCGGGATAGACATCGTCATTGGGACCCACAGGCTCCTGCAGAAGGACATCGTATTCAAGGAGCTGGGGCTTATAGTGGTCGATGAGGAGCAGAGGTTCGGTGTTACCCACAAGGAGAAGCTGAAGAAGCTCCGGAAGCAGGTGGACGTCCTGACCCTTACGGCAACGCCTATTCCAAGGACCCTCCACATGTCGTTGATGGGAATCCGTGATCTGTCAGTCATAAACACCCCTCCTGAGGACAGGCTTGCCATAAAGACCTTTGTGAACAAGTTCAGCGATGATGTGATCAAAGAGGCGATAGAGAGGGAGTTCAGGCGCGGAGGACAGGTCTTCTTCGTCCATAACAGGGTCGAGAGCATAGGCACCATGGCAGACTACCTTCACAGCCTGATACCTGAGGCAAAGATAGCAGTGGGCCACGGCCAGATGGACGAGCACGAGCTTGAAAAGGTGATGCTCTCCTTCATGAAGGGGGAGAAGAACCTTCTCCTGTGCACAACCATCATAGAGTCGGGCCTTGATATTCCCGCAGCCAACACCATAATCATAAACAGGGCGGACACCTTCGGTCTCTCCCAGCTTTATCAGCTGAGGGGCCGTGTAGGGAGGTCAAAGCATCGGGCGTACGCATACCTCCTGATCCCTGCTGAGGAGACGATAACAGGTGACGCCAGGAAGAGGCTGGAGGTGATCCAGGAGTTGACTGAGCTTGGCTCAGGTTTCAAGATTGCCGCCCATGACCTTGAGATAAGAGGGGCCGGAAACCTCCTCGGAGGAGAGCAGTCGGGCCAGATAGAGGCAGTGGGATTTGATTTATACACCCAGCTTATGGAAGAGGCAGTGGCGGAGCTTAAGGGTGAGGAGAGGATACCTGAGGTGGAGCCGAATATAAACCTGGGGATTGCTGCATACATCCCTGATGACTACATATCTGACGTAAACGAGAGGCTGGTTATCTACAAGCGGCTGGCCTCTGTCAAGGGCGAGGGTGAGGTTTCGGATATAGCGGATGAACTCCAGGACCGCTACGGCCCTTTACCTCAACTGGTAGAAAACCTCCTTACTATAATGGAGATAAAGAGGGTCATCCGAAAGGCCCTTGTTACATCCATAGATGCGGCCAAGGGGCGGGTTTCGATGACCTTTGACCCGAGGACCGCTGTTAAGCCTGAAAAGGTGGTGGAGCTTATAAAAAAGAGGAAGGACAGGGTCAAGTTCACGCCCGGCAACCAGCTCATACTTTTCCTGAAAGACGAGTCTCTGAGAGGGATTTATATGGAGATAAAGGAGGTTCTGGAGTCTGTGATCTAACCATCCAATCTTACGAATATACGTTCATCCCAAGGCCCATTGTTCCCCTTTCCCTTGACGGGGGAGGGGAAAGATGGGAAGATTATTTATGGAAGACAAAGTTTTTAGCAGAAAGGAGTTTTTCAGGGAGGGTCTTTTCTCCATCCTTAAGCCTCTGGCTGCGATGATAGAGGATAAGGTGGAGACCAGGGTAAGCAGGAACTTCCTGCGCCCTCCGGGTGCTGTTGACGAGATAACATTTCTGACCTCGTGTGCCAGATGCCCCCATTGTGCAGATGTCTGTCCGAGAGAGGCTATAAAGATAGGAAGCACTTCAGACGGCATTGCAGTCGGCACACCTTATATCGATCCCTATGATGCTCCCTGCACCCTTTGCGATGACCTGCTCTGCATAAAGGCCTGCCCTACAGATGCACTGAATAAGAATACTAAAAAAGAAGGCGTCAGGATGGGTCTTGCGGTCATTGACTATGAGAGCTGCCTTGCAAGGCAGGGGATGATGTGCGAGGAGTGTTTTACAAGCTGCCCTCTGCGGGGAGAGGCCATCTATATGGATGGATTTTCAGGGCCTGTTATTAATGACGGGAAGTGTGTCGGATGCGGCGTCTGTGCCTTCTCCTGTATCTCCAAGCCTAACTCTATAAAGATAATACCGGCAAAAAGATAAGTGATAAAAGCAATTAGCCGCAGATGAACACAGATAAAGACAAAGCCTTAAATGGTATCTGCGTTAATCCGCGTATATCTGCGGTTTCAAAGGTAAAATGGATCTTCTGAAAATCTACTCCATTAATATAATAGGCTTGTAAAAAAAAGACCTCTCCAGTTCATCTTACCCCCTTTCAGCCTATACATATTCGGCGAACTAATCTTTGAGCGGGTGATGGTCCTTATTGCAGGAGCGAACGGCTTACGGTCAAGGTATTCTCCGTAAAGGGCATCTCTGTCAAGAGCGCTCTTCTCTAAGCGGCCAAGGTGGAAAGTCGGGATGGTCACATGACGGGGCCTTTCCTTTGCTTTTGCCGTCGTCTCTTTTGTCTTCAGGTATTCGGCAAAGTCAACCACCTCATGGAGTTTGTCAGGTGGAAGTTCTTTTAGAATGCTTAATATTCTCTGCTGTTCGCTCTGTTGCAGCATTTTTACTCTCCTTGTTTATTGTAAATTTATCAAAGAAGAGATGAATTCGTCAAGGATGTTATAGTTGAGCCTCTTGCAAAACTCGTCGTTCCGGCAGTCTTTAAGCCAGAATCCAGATTGATAGAGGGTGACATGGCGGGGAGGGGGAAGGGGAGGTAAAATAAATTATCCACAAGGTTGAGCTTACCACGTCTCCTTTTATAAATTTTGCCACGCCTCGTCCTCCTCTGGTTTCAGCCAATCCTTTTCCAGGGAGGATTCGCTTGCAATGGTGGTATCAATCCATTCCTTTATTATCTTTGATTTTAAAAAATGGATAAAGTCCATCACCTCTTCAAGAAACGGCTCCGGGACTTGTTCGATCTCGTGTATCAGGGCTTCTCTTTTAATCATAGTACACCTCGCTACTTTACTTTCAAAATCACAACTAATGGTAATTTTATGAGGACGACCCTTTGAAGTCAAGGAAACTTAAGGGAACGCGCTTCACCTTTTACGAAAGAGGAGTCCGGGGTTGGTTATGCAGGGAAGTTCCGTAGGGTGGGCTGCGCCCACCAAAAATACCGTGTCATTCCCGCGCCGTTTAAGCATGTCCTCGAATGTTTTTGTCGGGGACGGGAATCCAGATTGAGAGTTGCGACGTGGCGGGGAGGGGAAAGGGGAGGTAAAATAACTAAAGGTAGGCGGCGATGATAACAATATGAACCCGTCCCTAATTAGTTCCTAATTAGTTCCCAACGGAGGTGAATACACAAAAGAAGAAATGGACGGGACGGTGGACGGTGGAAGCAATGAAAAATGAGGTTGATACGGTAAGGTTTTAGGCAGAGGGGAGATGGAAGGGATTGACAAGTTATAAAATGTATAGGATGATTATACATATTTACTATGGAGGAATATATGGAGGCTTCGGTTGTAGATCTTCGATATAAGATGAGTGAGGTGCTGAACGCCCTTGCAAAGAGGGAAAGGGTGAGTATCCTTTATCATGGAAAGATCAGAGGGGTCATCATTCCTGTTGAGGAAAGGCCTGAGATAAAAGTCTCAGACCATCCTTTTTTCGGCATTTCCTCCGGCGAAAAGAAAAAGGTGGAAGAGGTAATGGATAGCCTCAGAGGGGGGCGTTACCGTGATATTTGACACCGATATATTCATATGGGTGCAGCGCGGGAATAGGAAAGCAGCTGCTCTGATAGACAATGCAGAGGAAAGATACCTTTCCGTTCAAACATATATGGAGCTTCTGCAATGCGCCAAAGACAGAAAACAACAGAGGCTTACAAAAGAGTTTATCTCCGACCTCGGTTTTATAGTCCTGCCTCTTTCGGAAAATATCGGTCACAGGGCCCTTATTTATGTGGAGGAATACGGCCTTTCTTCAGGGATGCGCGCAGGTGATGCCGTCATAGCAGCGACAGCGGTGGAAAATAATATGCCTTTAACATCGGGCAATGGAAAGCACTTCAAAGTAGTGAAAGAACTGGAGTTCAAGCTCTTTAAGCCATGAAGCAGTACGGCAGGTGATCGAAGTTTAATTGGGAAGTGTCCCAATACTGTTCGGAATGGATATTGCGGAAGACGCTAATCAGGCAAAACACCCAACTCAAGATTGCTTCGCATTGCTATGATTCTTTGTAGACGGGAATAAAGCAGTGTCGACTGGCTGTCGCAGAGAAGGCTTGTA
>JAUSKU010000085.1 GCA_030646755.1 Deltaproteobacteria bacterium | reverse complement strand
ATTCTCATTCCCATTCTCATTCCCATTCTCATTCCCATTCTCATTCCCATTCTCATTCCCATTCTCATTCCCATTCTCATTCCCATTCTCATTCCCATTCTCATTCCCATTCCCATTCTCATTCCCATTCTCATTCCCATTCCCATTCCCATTCTCATTCCCATTCCCATATTGAGATTCAAAAAAGGGCGCAGCAATAGCAGCAATACCGGGCGATTCCAAATAGGGCGCAGCAAGCGGCGCCCCTACGATCAACACAATACCGTGGAAATGGTTCGGCATGACCACAAACGAATCCAATACGATATTAGGAAAACGTCCCGGCAATTCCGACCATACAGTTTCCACTATCTGCCCGGCATCGTTCACCTGCATTTTATCGTCCACGATCTGCCCAAACAGGCATTCCCGCCCGTGCGCGCATATCGTGACGAAATACGCTCCGACCGAAGAATAATCGTATCCCTTCAAACGGATGGAACGACGATGATGGATATCAGGATTATAGGTCATAAATCATTTGTTCCCGTAGGGGCGCTGCTTGCTGCGCCCGTTTCTTGCCGCGCCCATTTCAACCTTTCTACAATAAGTTTCCGCCGGATTTCTTTGCCTTTAAATGCCGCCAGCTTGGATTCCACGCTATCCTCCTAAGAATGTATGGACAAGAACAATACACCTCAAAAAAAACACTCGCAATAATTGAGATGGATAATATTTTGAATGCAGAAATAAGTCAATAAGGCTGGAACAATAAGACAGGCCTGATCATTTGGGAAGTGATTGTAACTTTTTAAAATTTATCTTGACAATTCCACACAACCACAATATATTGTGGTTAATTAGTTATCAACAACAATCCAACAGGCACCCTGTTGATAACCTGTCGGGAGAGGAGGTAGGGTTATGGCACAAGATGCACCAGGAATGAAAGGTTATCGCTCACGCAATGAAGACGGGCAGTTGCGCAAGACGCGCGAAGACAAGCATGTGGAAACTCTGGAAAATCAATATGGTCTGGACTTTGATGTGCGGGGCGACATGCATCTTGATACTTTGCTTGAAAAGACGGGTATGGAATCGGTTAATGACTTGATTCAGAGCGGGTTGGGGAAAAAGAATTAGGAAGCAGAAGTAAAACATCTATTACGAAAACAGTGATTTCCCAAATTTCTTGAAGGACAAGGAGGTTTCAATGCCCAGACTATCTTTAACAGACTTTGTAGACGTAGTTTCCACAAGTGGCTTGCCTAAGTCCACAAAGGTTTCCCAGATCAAACATCGTGAAACGTATCACCCGGCATTCGACTTTTATAAGCCTTTAAGAGATCATATCGTTGACATACATCGCTTAAATCAATCAAAAACAGCCCTCTCAGGTATTCTGGAACGCCTAACAGATCAGAAAAAAAATGATGCATATACATCATTGGTCACTGCTTACAGAAGTTGGTGGGGCCGCAAAACACTCACTTGGTTTGACCCACCGTCTGGTTTATATGCCTCATCCGGGGTAGAAGTAAGTATTAATCCTGAGTTGGGCTTACAAATCAATGGCAGTCAACATCTTATTAAGCTTTACTTTAAAGCTGAATCTCTTTCTAAAAACAGAGTTGATGTTATTACTCATTTGATGGCTAAAACCTTAAATGGTCGATGTCCTTCAGACACAAAAATGGCTGTTTTGGATATAAGGAACGCTAAGCTAATTACCCCAACGGTCCCGATACCCACACTTGATGCGACTTTAAACGCGGAACTGGCTTATATCGCAAATATCTGGCTGAACATTTAGATATGATAGATTATTCCCTGCTTGATAGTTTTTGGATATGGTAGACAGCAGCATAAGATGGCTACGGTTCATAGAAATGGGCCGCTTGCGGTTTCTTTTTATGATTCAGCAACTGCCGAAGTGTGGGGAAAGTAAAAAAATACGAGAGGAGGTGAACTGTCCTATGTCGAAATGCAAAACAACCAGCCCGAAGGTTGCTTCAACCGCTTCCAAGGTGTTGAAATCCGTGAGTACTGGCAAAGCAGCAAAAAGTGTTGCCGGGTCTGCTTTAGCGCAAACAAAGGCTAAGAAAAAGAAGTAATGAGATTACAAAAACCTTAATGGGACAGGGCCATTGTCTTTCGCCTGTCCCATTCTCTTTTTTAGCCAAGTAATGCCCTTTCAAACCTCACCTTCGCCTCCTCCCATTCCTTAGCTGCCTCTGCCTTTAAAATCCCACCTAAACCCTATCTCCTCTAACCTTTTTATCTTATCAGCGGGCAACCTACCTTGTTTATAAGCCGCTCTCTGCGCATTTTGCCATCGTCCAAGACTATGACCTTGTGGTGTTCTATAAGTAATGGGAGTATTGACATCCCCGAAGCGTTCTTTATATTTCAACGAAAACTTGATACTCTTCTGAAAAACTTCCTCATCCATATCCCAATGTAAAACCCATTTAAACCCTATTTCTTCCAACTGTCTAACTCTATCCTCCGACAACTGCCCCTTTTTATAGGCCACTCTCTGCGTATTTTGCCATTGTTTAAGATTGTAGCCGTCGGAAGGCTTGTATTCAACAGGTACATTAACATATCCAAATTGTTTTTTATATTTCACTGAAGCCAGAAGCCCCTTCTCAAAAGCTACCTCATGTAAATCCCATCTAAATTTCAAACCTTCCAACCTATTTATTTTATCCTGAGTTAACTTACCTTTCTTGTAGGCTAATCTCTGTGCACTTTGCCATTGTCCAAGGTTATAGCCTTGTGGCGTATTATATTTAACAGGCGTATTGACATCCCCGAATTGCTCTTTATATTTCAACGAAAACTTAATACCCTTCTCAAAAGCTGCATCATACAGGTCCCAAATAAATCCTATTTTTTCCAATCCGTTAATCTTATTTGGGACTAATGTTCCCTCTTTATAAGCTTCAATTTGTGCGTTTTGCCATTCTCCAAGCTTATAGCCTTCAGGTGTCTTATATTTTAGAGGTGCGTTAACATCGCCAAATTGGTCTTTGTATATTAACGTCTCGCAAAGGCCTTCTTCAAAGCTATCTAAATCTATATTTAATCCGATCCCTTTAAGCCGCCGAACCCTAAAAGCGGTTAGCTTCCCTTTTCTACGCTGTTTTTTTAATTCATATTGCCACACACCAAGCGGATATCCGTCCTGTGTTCTATATGTTAGAGGTGCATTGGCATCACCGAAATATTTTGTATAAAGTAATGTCTCCCTAAAACCCTTCTCAAAATCATCTTCGTGCAGTGTCCCTTTTGGCTCTATAATCTTTAAATGCCATTCAAAGCCAATATCCTCAAGCTTCTGAATCCGCTCATTTGTTAACCTTCCATTGTGGTATGCTTTCTTTATATCATTTTGCCACTCTCCAAGCCTATAACCCTCTATTGTCTTATAAGCTATCGCAACATTAGAGCTGGCATGCTCTTTCCTATATCTGAGTGTTTCTTGATAGCCCTTTTCAAATGCTTGCTGCTCAAACTCCGATAGAGATATAGAAGTCGTTTCTTCGAGGTTAAGCCCAATCGATCTTAGTATATCTGCATTCTGTGAGTCCAGTGCACCGCTTTTAAAGGCATGCCTCACTCCATCTTGCATAAGACCGAGAGAGAAGCCGTTCCTTGTCTTATACTCCGATGGTGCATTCGCTACTCCATATTTTGCCTTGAACAATAAAGTTTCGCGATATACTTTATTAGCCATACTATTGATACCGGTAGATCTTTGTTCTTTGAAACTATCTGCCACATTATTTTTAACCGGTTTTCTACTTCTAATCTGCCATAAAAAACCTATTTCTTGCAGCTTTTGAATTCTTTCATTTGACAAAGAGCCATTCTTGTAATTTTGCCGTTGTAGTATTTGCCAGTTCCCAAGATTAAAGCCATCTTCTGTTTTATATCTCTTTGGAGCATTTGCATCCCCAAACTGGGATTTAAATTTCAAAGTCTCATCATATCCCTTCTCAAATGGGTCGCCTAATGGATTCCAAATAAAGCCGACATCTTCGAGCTTTTGTATTCTTGCTGGCCGCAACTTACCATTTCTATAATGCCTCCTTTGGTGAGTCTGCCAGTATCCAAGCGAGTGTCCCTCCGGTGTTTTATAATCAGAGGGAACATTTGGGCTTCCAAATTCTTCTTTATATCTTAGAGTCAGCCCGTACCAGAAATCCCATGACCTTGCAACGACCTCTATCGTTTTGGTTTTCAACTTTGCAATAAAAACTGTTTTATCTATTTTCTTGCTGATGTTATGAAATTCAAGCTTTTCGCTGTATTCAGACATGGTATCCTCCCATGCCTTTGTTCCCACTTCTCCCTTCCCTTGCAATACCCGCAATTTGGAAACTACGCTTTGTAATCGTTGGTCCTGGTCAACCATTGCCTGAAGGACTTCCCACACAGTGGCAAAATCAGAACTCTCTATAATCTCATCTGGATTGGCATCTTCCCCAACCACAACCGGGATGAATATATAACCCCTCTCCTTCCACTCCGCCTTTCTCATCGCCCTGCCTGTGGCCTGGACTATATCAATGAGGCTCTTCTTCGGGTCTATGAAGGCAACCGTGTCAACAGCCGGAACATCCACTCCTTCCGTCAGGCAGCGGGCGTTGCTCATTATGCCTATCTCCGCCTCTTTGAACTCTTTCATGATGCTGTTTCTTACACCTGAAGACATCGTGCCGTTGACGTGGAAAAACTTTACTTTTCCTTTTACCCCCTCCCCTTCATCCCCTCCCGCCAGGGGAGGGGAGATAAAAGCGTGCTCCCTCGCCCCTTGTGAGAGATGCATGTCATGAGAGTCGTTCTCTCCTTCGACAGGCTCAGGACGAACGGTTTCGAAGGAGTTCTGGTTAGGTGTATTTTCAAGCATCTTGAAAACCTGACCGATTCCGTAGGGTGTCTTTGTGTCTGTAAATGCCTTTGCCCCGTTTACCCTGGCGTGGAACGTGAAGACCTTTTTCAATCCGTATGCCTTCATCCCTTTGATAAGGGCCACACGCTTTGCAAACGCCTTTGCATCCCATTCGTGCTCATCATCCGTGATAACTCTGCCGCCACTCTGGATGATTTCCCTGACCTCGGAGTCTGTAACGCAGATGACCACGATCTTATAATCGGTGATATGCCCTCTTTCTATCGCTTCCCCGAAGGTCATCTCGTAAATCGGCCTGCCGTATATGGTGGTGTCGTCCATGCTGCATATAAGGATGTCTTCCTCTTTCGCCTTCCTGGTGATATGCGGGGCGTATATCCGAGGAGTGGCTGTCATAAAGATTCTGTTTTTGATGGGAATCTTTTCATCCCTCAGCGCAAGACCCCATCCGCTGACATCTGTCCCTGTCGTGCGGTGGGCCTCATCGAATATCGCAATATCAAATACTGTGCCTGTCTTTAAGGTCGCTTCAGAAAGGACTTTGCTTGATTGGTAGGTAGAGAAAAGGACATAGGTTTCGGAATCGTTATTGGCAAGGAACTCAGCCACCTTTTCAACATCGGTTGTTACGGGGACGTCCAACTCGTAGCGGTGTTCTATAGGTGCGTCATTTCCAAGGTCAACGGTTGTATCACTGCACAGACAGAGATAACGGAACGGCTTGATAGAGGTGTTTACCGCCCATTCCCTCAATGTCTGGCTTAAAAGGGAAAGGCTTGGAACCAGTACGAGTATGCGGGAGCTACCGGACTTTTCAGCAATCCACATTGCGGCAAGGGTCTTACCAGCTCCGCATGGGAGTATCAATTGTCCCCGGCTTTGATCCTTAAAATGGACCAATGCCGCATCAATGGCCTCCTGCTGTGTCTTGTGCGGCGCCTTTATCGCGGGTGATGAAACGCGCTGTTCTTTGAGATATATTCTGAGGCGGTCGAAGAAATCGGCGTCAAGCTGGTCAAAGCGGTCTGCAAGGATGCGGCTCTGTTTGGTCCGATCATTTATTGCGTGAGGTAGGGTGTTTGCATTGGTTATGGTTATCCGCCAGTCTGCCCTGTCTGATACGGTGAAGAACGTTGACAGTTCCCTAAGCGTTGGGGTGTTGTCCCTGTCGCTTCTGAATTTAGCCTGATAGGCGAAGAGCTTTCCTTCCACAGTAACAGCCAAGCCGTCAATCCCTATATCCTGTCTGCCGGGATATCCAAGCTGCTCAAGGATGGACGGAGGAATCTCTTTTTGCCGATAGACCTCCTTGAACTGGAAGACAGGGTCAAGCACGAAAAAGGCCTTGCAAAACTGTTCAAAGGCCTCCCCTCTTTCCTGCTCGGAAGAAAGGGACGCTATTGCGGTTTCGAGTTCAGGCCATGATTTAACGTTATCCACTACGCCTAAGAGCATTGGTTATATCCTGATTTTTGGCAACTCAATTCATCCCGCAGCACTTCTTATACTTCTTCCCGCTTCCGCATGGGCATGAATCGTTGCGACCTATCTTATCAACATGCCGTGGTTGAGGCGGAGCCAGCCTTTTCATCTCCTCGCGGTCTTCGCTCGCAGAGCAAAGCCGTGGTCGCGGACAAGTAGATGAAACTGTTCCAACCGATGCAACCGGTTCAACCGTTGGAACCATATTCTTTTACCATCTCCATCCACACCCTCGCAGCAAGCCTTGCATCGTCAAGCGCTCTGTGCCCGTTTATATTGTGAGGTAAATCCCCGCAGAGGTGTCTATAAACGGTCTCCAGTTTATGATTAGTCAGTTTAGGGAAGAGCCTTCGGCTCATTTCAAGGGTGCAGTGATATTCAGGATTGAAGGGGACGCCTATGCAATGGAATTCATGCTTGAGGAAGCCTATGTCAAACCTTGCGTTGTGGGCAATAATGGCGCTGCCGGAGATGAACTGGTGCAGTTCAGGAAAGACCTCTTCGGATGGAGGTTTGCCGAGCAGCATGGCGTCAGTGATGCCGTGAACCCGCTGGGCGTGCCAGGGGATCTTTTTCTCGATATAGATCAGGGTATCGAATTCGGAGATTATTTCACCATCCTCGATGGCGACCGCGCCGACCTCGATTACCCGGTCTCCCCTTGAGGGTGAAAGGCCTGTGGTTTCCACATCCAGGACAACGCTGCATTTGGCGGATTTGTACGGCATCTCTGACCTCTAACCTCTGAAGATGAAACAAAAAGTTCCAAATTATATACGGAATAAACGAAGAGTATCAAAATATTGCTTTAATTACAACTAAATCCAAATAGGGCTTTTAAAGACTTGACAGGGTTTGATGCGGAGTTTAAAATACCAGAGTTTCTAATTCTTAATGGAGGGAAAGGGATGGATATTATAGTTACGTTCAGGCATATGGAGCACTCTGATGCCTTAGAGGCTTACGCAAAGGATAAGGTTGGCAGGTTGAGTAAATATCTGGACAGCATTCTGGATGCCCACGTCATCCTTTCTGTTGAGAAAAACAGGCATACAGCTGAAGTGACCATGAATGCCAGCGGGGTTACCATAAATGGCCACGAGACAAGGGAGGACATGTATTCGGCCATAGACCTTGTTGTGGAAAAGATGGAGAGGCAGGTAAAGAAGTATAAGGACAAGATACTCGGTAAGAGGCCCCTTCATAAGATCCCTGCCAGAGCAGCAACGGCAAGCATAATCGCCCCGGAGAGCATTGAGGAGGAGATGGAGCCCCGGATAATAAAGGTTGAGGACTATACTGTAAAGCCTATGACCCTGGAGGAGGCTGCCATGCAGATCGACCTTCTCCACAACAACTTCCTGGTCTTTACTAATGCCGGCACCGAAAAGATTAACGTCATATATAAAAGAAAAGACGGGAACTACGGGCTGATAGAGCCGGTGGTATAAGATCAGGAATAAGACGACATGAAGATCACGGAGATCCTTAGACCTGAGGCGGTTGTTGAAGAACTGAAATCTATTACAAAGGCAGGCGCCCTCGAAGAGCTTTCTGCCGTCATAGAGAGGGTTAGCGGTATTTCTCTGAAGGGACGCCTCGTCCGTGCACTTGAAGAGAGGGAGAGGCTTGGCAGTACCGGGATAGGTGATGGAATAGCCATCCCTCACGGTAAACTGAAGGATGTGAAGGTTATGATGGCTGCCTTCGGAAGGAGCCCACGAGGTCTGGATTTTCAGTCAATAGACGGGAAGCCGGCCCACATCTTCTTTTTATTGGTTGCCCCGGAGGATATGGCAGGGCCCCATTTGAAGGCCCTTGCCAGGATATCGAGGCTGCTCAAGGAACCTTCCAGAAGAAAGGCCTTCATGGAAGCCAAGACCAGGGAAGATATATACAGACTCATATCGGAAGGGGATGAAAAGTTCTGACCCACCCAATGAAAGCCGTTAAGGTAGCAGATATCCTGAAGGATGGCGATTACCACCTTGGCCTCAAGCTTATCGGAGGGAGGAGCGGGCTTTCAAGAGAGATCACGGTTCCGAGGATACAAAAGCCCGGGCTTGCCCTGGCAGGGTATTTAGAGCAAATCCATCCTGACAGGGTCCAGGTCCTGGGGTCTGTCGAACTGTCTTACCTTTTAACCTTATCAAAAAAGCAAAGGGAAGAGGCGATACGAAATCTTAGCAGCCTCGATATCGCCTGTTTTATAATCACAAGGGGCCTGTCCGTCCCCAGGCTTTTAATCCAAGAGGCAAATAGCAGAGGAATAGCTGTTTTAAAGACAGAGTTGTTGAGCTCCATCTTCATAAACCGGGTCACAAAGTTCCTTGAGGACAGGCTGGCGGAGACAGTTGCCGTCCACGGTGTACTGGTTGATGTCCTTGAGGTCGGGATACTCATCATCGGGAAGAGCGGCATTGGGAAAAGCGAGTGTGCCCTTGACTTGGTATTGAAAGGCCACAGGCTGGTTGCTGATGATATGGTTGAGATAAAGAAGACCCTCCCCTCCTCCCTTATAGGAAGGGGGGCTGACCTTATAAAGTATCACATGGAGATAAGGGGGCTTGGTATAATTAATGTGAGGGACCTCTTCGGCATAACAGCTGTCAGGGATGAAAAAGAGATAGAGGTTGTTGTAGAGCTTATGGAGTGGGCAGGTGAAGAGCATGACAGGCTGGGGCTGGATGAAAAGAAATACAATATCCTTGGAGTCAACCTCCCTCACCTGAGGGTCCCTGTGAGGCCGGGAAGGAATATGGCCACCATAATAGAGGTGGCTGCCAGGAACCATCTGTTGAAGAAAACAGGGAGGCACTCTGCGAGAGAACTTCAGGATGCACTGACGAAGAGGATTCAGGGGAAAATAGCAGGATAAGGTAATTTTATGAGGTTGTATGGAGCTAAAGGTTGTCGTCATAAGCGGGCTTTCCGGTTCGGGGAAGAGTACGGCAGTAAAGGCATTGGAAGACCTTGGTTATTTCTGCGTGGACAATCTTCCGGTGACCTTGCTGCCAAAATTTCTTGAGGTCTGTCAGAGGTCTTCAGGAGGCATAAGCAGGGTTTCCCTTGTGATGGATGCCAGGGAAGGAGACTTCCTGAAAGAATACGGGGATACTGTAAAGGGACTGAGGGAGGAAGGATACCACATAGAGCTGCTTTTCTTCGACGCCTCAGACGAGATGATACTTAAGCGCTACAGCGAGACCAGAAGAAGACATCCTCTCGCCGGAAGCGGTACGGCAACTGACGGCATAAACAAGGAGAGGGAAGACCTTTCAGAGATAAGACTGATTGCAGACAGGGTGATCGACACTACGGCACTGAATGTCCATCAACTGAGGGAACTCATCTTTCAGACTTATGGCGACTGGTCAGGCGAAGGAGGGCTGGTTATAAACCTCCTTTCCTTTGGTTATAGCCATGGGCTGCCGTTTAATGCGGATATGGTCATGGATGTCAGATTTTTAAAAAACCCGTATTTTGTCCCTGAGATGAAGTGGCTTACGGGTGAAGACCCTAAGGTTGTAGGTTACATCATGGGTTCAGCGGAGTCTTCCCTGTTTGTGGCAAAGTTATTAAACCTGGTCAGATTCCTTATCCCTCTTTATGAAAAGGAGGGGAAGGCATATCTCACCATTGCCATTGGATGCACAGGAGGAAGGCATCGCTCGGTTGCGATAACGAATGAGATGGCAAGGTCATTGGAGGGCGGCAGGTACAAGATAAAGGTGTTGCACAGGGATATTGCAAAGGCATGAGAAAATGAAACATGAGACGTTAGACGCAATACTATTCAGATAGGTGTTATTAGTTAGTTCACCCCCACCCTAACCCTCCCCCGTCAAGGGGGAGGGAACTCTAATAAATCTCCCCTCCTCTGGCGGGAGGGGATTGAGGGGAGGGGGAACGTGTTATACGCCTAAGTAAACATCATTTACGTTAGACGTGAATAACGAAAAAACAACGACTTACGATTTACGACTCACGGTCTTTTGGAGGAAAGATGATCGGGATTGTTATTGTTACCCATGGAAGACTGGCTGATGAATTTGTAAAGGTGGCTACTGATATTGTCGGCCAGGTCAAAGGTATTCTTGCTGTCTGCATAGATAGAGGGAAAGCGATGGACGAAGCCAGAAAAGAGATAGAAGAGGCGATAAAAGGTGTGAATGAGGGGGATGGCGTCATTATATTCACCGATATGTTCGGGGGCACTCCATCCAACCTGAGCCTTTCATTTTTGGAAGAGGGAAAGACAGAGGTAGTCGCCGGGGTAAATCTTCCTATGGTCATAAAGGCATCTATGACGAGGGAAGGAAAGGAGCTTAAGGAACTGGCATCATATATTAAAGAGTATGGAGAGAAGAGCATTTCTCTGGCCAGTGAAATATTGACAGCAAAGGCGCCTAAGAAATAGTAAGGGAGATAGCATGGGGATAGTTCTTGCGAGGGTAGACAACCGCTATGTACACGGGCAGATATTGGAAGGATGGATCCCTTATACAAAGGCCACATATATTGTTATAGCCAGTGATGCCGTTGCGAGGAACCCGATCCAGCGGATGGCCATGGAAACATGCGCAACATGCGGCCTAAACATCCAAATATTGGAGGTTGAGGATGCCGTTAAGAGATTGATGGCGGGGGAATTTGACAAATGGAGGGTCATCCTTTTATTCGGAACGACGGAGGAAGCCCTCAGGGCAGTTGAGCTCGGTCTGAGAATCGAAGAGCTTAATATAGGCAACATCCACTTCTGCGCGGGCAAGTTCCAGATAGCTCCTTCTGTTTCTGTGGACACTGAGGACTTAGAGAACCTAAAGGCCCTGAGCGAAAAAGGAATCAGGGTGGTCATCAGATGCGTACCCTCTGATCCTTCTCGCAATATCTGGGAGGTCGTTAAAAGGGAGTAGCGATGTTTGAAGTGTTCCTGGCTGCCCTCGTTGGCGCCTTTATATCCCTGGACAGGACAGCCTTCCTTCAGATAATGGTATCCCAGCCTCTCGTTGCTGGGACCCTGGTCGGTTTTTCACTGGGTGACCCTCTCACAGGTCTTATTGTTGGGAGTATCTTGGAACTTCTTTGGATAGGGGATGTGCCGATGGGCAGTTCTGTTCCTCCTAATGAGACTGCGGCTGCAGTCATTGCCACATCGATAAGTATATTAACGAGCAGGGATACACTGGCTGCGCAGCCTTCACCAATCCAAATAATGGTATTCTCTGTATTGCTATCCATTCCCCTTGCAGTGTTTTGTCAGAAGGTTGATATATATGTGAGGAGTTATAATAGGAGATTTGTCTTAAATGCGGAAAGGCTGTTGGAATCAAGAGATTTTTTGCATATAGGAAGGGAGAATTTAAAGGGACTCATTTCCTTCTTCGTCGCATCTTTTTTTTCCATATTTATCCTGCTTGGAGTGGGGCTTTATCTGACAAAGACAATATATCCTTTAATCCCTGAGCCTTTTTTAAAGGGACTTTTCATTGCCTTTTGCCTGTTGATTTCATTAGGAACGGCTGTCTCTATCAGAACCGCAAGGGTAAAAAGAGGCGTCCCAATCCTTTTTGCCGGCTTTTTGATGGGGATGGTTTTTATGTACCTCAAAGATTGAAATAATGGAGTAGTGATGGGTTATCTCAGAAGTGCATTTTTCAGGTCTTTTTTGATCCAGTCTTCGTGGAGCTTCGAAAGGATGCAGAGTCTGGGCTTTTTTTATTCCATTGCCCCTGCGATAAGCTCTATCCATAAGGATAAGGACGACCTTGCAGAGGCCTATAAAAGGCATCTTGAGTTTTTTAACACAAACCCCTACATGGCCCCGGCTATCATAGGTGCAGCAATAAAGCTGGAGGAGGAGGGGGCGTCCGGCGAGGACATAAAGGGCTTGAAGGCCGGACTCATGGGGGCGTACGGTGCTGTTGGAGATTCCCTGTTTTGGGGGGCGCTGAGGCCTTTGGGAGCAGTTGCCGGGGTGGCCCTTGCGCTTTATGGCTTCATGTGGGCCCCTATTGTATTCCTGATCATCTATAATCTACCCCATATATTCATGAGATGTTACGGGATTATTATAGGATACCGAATGGGAACCGGGATCGTAACCGCAATAAAGAGGCTTGATATCCCTGGTAAAGTTCAGAAGATCAGGGTGATTACCCTCTTTATTTCGGGGATACTCTTTTCTGCATTATTTTATGCGGTGAAAGGTGGGGTAAAAGGTGGCTCTGATATCATGCTGTTTATATCGTTGGCCCTCTCTGTTTACGGCTTTTATTGGGGACTTGAAAAGGGCATGAGGGTTGAAAAGCTGGCCGTTTTAGCCGTGGCAATGTCAGTGGTTTTGGGGTTGTTTTTATAAAAAAGGTGCAGGGATTTTTGAATGGAAACAAGAAATCTTACCATTGTTAATAAGTTGGGTCTTCATGCCAGGGCTGCTGCGGCATTCGTCCAAACGGCCAGCAAGTTTGCTTCTGATATCTGGGTTGAGAAAGACGGGCTCGAGGTGAACGGTAAGAGTATCATGGGGCTTATGATGCTGGCAGCTGAAAAAGGAAGTAATGTAAATGTAAGGGCTGAGGGTGGGGACAGTGTAGAAGCTATGAATACCTTGCAAGACTTGGTAGCTAAGGGGTTTGGGGAAGAATAAATGAAGTCAGGAGGATTGGTTGGTTAAGAAGAGGGAGAATATAACCCTTAAGGGGATCGGGGTCTCCTCCGGTATAGCTATTGGAAGGGCCCATCTGATAGAAAGGGGAAGGATCGAGGTAGAGGAGAGATCCATCAAGCCGGGTCAGGTGGAGAGGGAAACCAACCGCTTTAAGAGGGCTGTTGAGCAATCCAAGGGGCAACTCCGGAGGATAAAAGGGAAATTCGTCAAGGAGGGCGCAAAGGAGCATATCTACATCATAGATGCCCATCTGCTTATACTTGAAGACAGGATGCTGATAGATGACACGATTAAAAACATTAGAGAAGGGCTTATAGGAGCGGAAGGGGCCCTAAAAAGGCACATGCATGACCTTTCCAAGATATTTGACAGGATAGAGGATGAGTATCTAAGGGCAAGAAAGAGTGATATAGAGCAGATAGGGGAAAGGGTCCTCAGGAATCTTGTAGGCAAGAGGCATGAAGGGTTATCGCACATAAAGGAGAAGGTTGTGATAGTCGCCCATGACCTTACGCCGTCCGACACCGCCCAGATGAAAAAGGACAAGATCCTCGGCTTTATCACTGACATAGGAGGGAGGACCTCCCATACCTCCATAGTCGCCAGGTCCCTTGAGATACCGGCGGTTGTCGGACTTGATAATATAACCCAGCAGATAATGCCGGGAGATATCGTTGTCTTAGACGGCATGACAGGGGTGGTCATTATAAACCCGCCCAAGGCTGTTTTTAAGGCATATCTTGAAAGGAGTCAGAACTACCAATATTTTGAAGAAGAGCTGCTGCGGTTCAAGGAGTTGCCTTCGGTTACAAAGGACGGCTACTCTGTAAGGCTTGCAGGCAATATCGAGCTCCCGGAGGAGATCCCGTCATTGAAGGATCACGGCGCCCAGGGGATAGGACTTTACAGAACAGAATTCCTTTATATGGGTAAAAGGCTTCCTACCGAAGAAGATCACTTTGATGTTTACAGGAGGCTGGCAGAGGGAGTTGCCCCGTATTCAGCAACCATAAGGACCCTCGATATGGGGGGGGACAAACTGACCTCTCATATAGAGTGGGCCGAGGAGACAAATCCTGCTATGGGACTCCGGGCCATAAGATTCTCTCTTAAAGAGGTTGAGCTGTTCAAAGCCCAGCTAAGCGGGATACTGCGGGCCAGCGCTTACGGGAAGTTGAAGATCATGTTTCCTATGATATCCGGGATGATGGAGCTCAGGCAGGCCAAGGAGATACTTAGTGAGGTCAAGTCTGAACTGGATTCAAAGGGTATCCCTTATGACAGGGAGATGGAAGTGGGAATAATGATGGAGATCCCTTCCGCTGCGGCCATAGCCGATATCCTGGCCAAAGAAGCGGACTTTTTCAGCATAGGCACCAACGACCTTATCCAGTACTCCCTCGCCATAGACAGGGTCAATGAGCACGTAGCTTACCTCTATGAACCCCTGCACCCAGCCGTAATCAGGATAATAAAAGGGGTTGTGGATGCGGCCCACAACGCAGGGATAAAGGTAAGCATGTGCGGCGAGATGGCCGGGGAGCCTGCCTATGTGCCAATCCTGCTTGGGCTGGGGCTGGACGAGCTTTCGATGAACGCACCGGTCATCCCATGGGTCAAGAAGATTGTGAGAGGGGTCTCTATGAGCGACGCTAAAAAACTGTTAAGCGATGTCATGGCTTTCACCGCGGCAAGCGAGATAGAGAGCCATGTAAGGGAGCGGATGGCGGAGCTCTTCCCTGATGAGTTTATGGGCCGTTAAGGAATAACCAGTGCTTTTCTGGGTAGGCCTTTATGGCCCATTATGCCGTTCCCGCCATTCTGAAGTCCAGGTTAATTTTGAACGACGGCTTATCGGGGGAGTCAGCCAGGGGAAGATTTAAAGAGCGCAGGAAACAGGTAAAAGGCCTTGACAAAGGTCTTATAATTATTTAGTATTTAGCGACTTACTACTATTCGAGGTATTATGTCCAACAGACTTGGGGAACTTTTAGTAAAGGCCTCCTTAATTACACCCGAACAGCTTAATAAGGCGTTGGCCGAGCAGAAGGCGGCTGGCGGGAGGCTGGGTTTTAATCTTACAAAATTAGGCTTCCTTAATGAAGAGGCGCTTACCACCTTTCTGAGTAAGCAGCACAATGTCCCCGCCATAAATCTCTCAGAATTTGAGATAGACCCTTCCGTCATAAAGCTTATACCCTTAGATGTAGCCAAGAAGTATCTGGTGATTCCTGTAAACAGGGCAGGTTCCACCCTTATCCTTGCAATGTCGGACCCGTCCAATATCTTTGCCTTAGATGATATAAAGTTTATGACAGGGTATAATGTAGAGGCGGTGGTGGCTGCTGAAGGCTCGATAATAGAGGCCATCAAGAAATATTATGTGAAGGGCGCCGGTTCAAAAGAGGAGAAAACGCTCAAGCTGGATGCCAAGGATTACTCCCTCGATGAAAAGGATCATGTCGGCGGTTTTGAGGATGAGCTTGATACCGGTGGCGTGGTGGATGTGGAGGACTTCGATTCCCTGGTCCACGGCGCTGTGGATGATGCCGAGGTCGTTGAGGAGACGGATGTAACCGAAGAGGCATTGAGCGCTGATGTAGAGGCGCCTATCGTAAAGCTTGTGAACGGCATATTGATAAGGGCGGCCAAGATGGGTGTCAGCGACATCCATATAGAGCCGTATGAGAAGAGCTTCAGGGTGAGGTACCGCCTTGACGGTTCATTGAAGACTGCCATGGGCCTGCCCATAAAGATAAGAAATGCCATCATATCAAGGATAAAGATCATGGCCTCCCTCGACATAGCTGAAAGAAGGCTTCCCCAGGACGGCAGGATAAAGTTGAAGATGGGGGCGAAGAAGACCATGGACTTCAGGGTCTCTGTTCTGCCTACTCTCTTCGGCGAAAAGGTCGTCATGCGTCTCCTTGACAAGTCAAACCTCCAGCTCGACATGACAAAGCTTGGCTTTGGCGAAAAACAGCTTAAGGACTTCAAGGATGCGATACATAAACCTTTCGGCATGGTGTTGGTAACGGGACCTACAGGCAGCGGCAAGACGACAACACTTTATTCCGCATTGAGCGAACTGAATAAGGAATCTGAGAACATCATGACTGCCGAGGACCCGGTGGAATTCAACCTGCAAGGAATAAATCAGGTGCAGATGAAGGAGGATATCGGGCTGAACTTCGCGGCCACCCTCAGGTCTTTTCTGAGGCAGGACCCTGATATAATAATGGTGGGGGAGATAAGGGACTTTGAAACTGCCGAGATCGCGATAAAGGCGGCCCTAACGGGGCATATGGTCCTTTCCACCCTTCACACAAACGATGCACCGGGTACAATAAACAGGCTCCTCAACATGGGTATAGAACCATTCCTTGTAGCATCTGCCACCAATCTAATCCTGGCCCAGAGGCTTGCCAGGAAGACATGCCTAGAGTGCAAAGAACCTATAGATGTCCCGGAACAAGCCCTTTTAGACATAGGTGTCCCAAAGGAAGCTATCGGGACCTTTACTGTTTATAAAGGGAAGGGGTGCTCCAATTGCAACAATGGGTACAAGGGAAGAATTGCCTTATATGAGATCATGCCCATATATGAGGAGATAAAGGAATTGATCTTGAACGGCGCATCTACCTCGGAGATAAGAAGGGAGGCCGTAAGGCTCGGGATGGATACCTTGAGGTTGAGCGGTATAAAAAAGATGATGGATGGAATAATCACGCCTGATGAAGTGGTCAGATGCTCGGTGAAGGAATAAGGATATTAAATGGCGAATCTGCACGAACTTCTAAAGGTGATGATGGAGAGGAAGGCCTCCGACCTTCACATAACAACAGGGAGCCCCCCTCAGGTCAGGGTGGACGGAAAACTTGTACAGTTGGACCACCCCCCTCTTACTCCCGTTGAAACAAAACAGCTCTGTTACAGCATATTGACCGATGTCCAGAAACAGAAATTTGAAGAAGAGAATGAACTGGATCTGTCATTTGGCGTAAAGGGGCTTTCGAGATTCAGGGCAAACATCTTCATGCAGAGAGGGGCTGTAGCTGCGGCCTTCAGGGCCATCCCCTTCCAGATAAGGACCTTCCAGGAACTGGGGCTGCCTCCAGTTATAAATGAACTGAGCAATAAACCGAGGGGGCTGGTACTTGTAACAGGGCCGACCGGGAGCGGGAAATCCACTACCCTCGCGGCCATGATAGACAAGATAAATACAGAAACACATTATCATATAATCACTGTTGAAGACCCGATAGAATTCCTCCATCCTCACAAAGGGTGTCTGGTGAATCAGAGGGAGGTGGGGGCCGATACCAAGAGCTTCCAGAGGGCTCTGAAATATATCCTCAGGCAGGACCCGGATGTAGTATTGGTCGGAGAACTCAGGGACATGGAGACCATAGAGATGGCCCTTACCGTGGCAGAAACCGGACACCTGGTATTTGCCACACTCCATACGAACTCCTGCGTCCAGACCATAAATAGGATCATAGACGTATTCCCGGCAAATCAGCAGCCTCAAATCAGGGCGCAGCTTTCCTTCGTGCTTGAAGGGGTTCTTTCCCAGACACTCGTGTCAAAGATAGGGGGTGGGAGGGTCCTTTCCCTTGAAGTAATGGTTCCGAACGCGGCTATAAGAAACCTGATAAGGGAAGATAAGATTCACCAGATTTACTCCCAGATGCAGGTGGGGCAGTCAAAATTCGGCATGCAGACCATGAACCAGTCACTGGCCATCCTTTACCAAAAAAGGCTTATAACTCTGGATGATGCGATGGGCAGCACCTCTGATCCCGATGAACTGAGGCAGATACTCGGGGGGGCAATATCGGCTGGGCCGAGGTCGATGCAGAGACCCTGATAAAAGTGGTCAGTGGTCAGCAGATAACCGACCACTAAGGAGGTTTTATGCCTATTTTTACCTGGGAAGGGAAGACAAGGAAGGGTGAGGTAAAGAAAGGAGAGATGGATGCCCCTAATGAGGCTACCGTAAATGCCAACCTCTCAAGGCAAGGTATTATAGCTACATCGGTAAAGGTTAAGACTGCCGCGGCGAAGCCGGCCCGGGGGAAGGTTTCGACAAAAGACCTTGTAGTTTTCACCCGCATGTTTGCAACAATGATAGATGCTGGCCTCCCCCTTGTTCAATGCCTTGATATCCTTTCTTCACAGCAGGAAAACAAGTACTTCAAGTCGGTTCTTACCCAGGTCAAGGCAGACGTTGAATCGGGCTCTACATTTGCCGATGCCCTGAAGAAGCATCCCAAGGCCTTTGATGAGCTTTACGTCAATCTGGTGGCTGCCGGAGAGGTTGGCGGAATCCTCGATACCATCCTCAACAGGCTGGCTGCCTATATAGAAAAGGCCATGAAGCTCAAAAGCCAGGTCAAAGGGGCGATGGTTTATCCTGTCAGTATTATTGTCATAGCATCAGTCGTCATAGCTGGCCTGTTGATATTCGTTATCCCTATATTTGCCGGTATGTTCGCCGATTTCGGTAAGGCGTTGCCCATGCCTACCCAGATCGTTATAAACATGAGCGAATTCCTCCAGAAATGGTGGTGGGCTATAGGAGGCACTATTTTTGGAACATTCACTGGGTTAAAGAAATACTATGCCACCGATTCAGGGAATAAGGTAATGGATGCTCTTTTCCTAAAGCTTCCTGTCTTTGGCCCGCTTCTAAAAAAGGTTGCCGTTGCAAAGTTTACAAGGACCCTCGGCACCATGATATCCAGCGGCGTACCTATCATGGATGGCCTTGAGATAGTGGCAAAGACAGCGGGGAACAGGGTCATAGAGGCAGCTATAATGAAGACAAGGGAAAGTATCAGCGCTGGTAAGACCATTTCTGAACCTCTGATGCAAAGCAAGATATTTCCTTCCATGGTCTGTCAGATGATCTCGGTAGGTGAAGCGACAGGCGCCTTGGACAACATGCTTAACAAGATAGCCGACTTCTATGATGACGAGGTTGATTCAGCCGTTGATGCTATGACTGCCCTCATGGAGCCTGCCCTGATGGCTTTTCTGGGTGTTACAGTCGGCGGCCTTGTTATAGCCATGTATCTGCCGATATTTGCACTGGCCGGCGCTTCAGGCTAAAGAGGCAACCCTTATGGTTGCCTTATTTGGGAGGGACAAGGGGCAAACACAAGGTTTGCCCCTACCGATATCTAACATGTCAACAAAATCCCAAGGGGATGCTCTGAAGAATAGGCTCCTCAAGTTAATGGCCATCAGGGTGCTGGTGGTCACCCTGATGATGGGGTTCACGGCAGCCATCCAGCTAAAAGAAGGGGGAAGGGTGTTGGCCCCCTCCCTCATTTCCATATATATCCTTATAGCAACGAGTTACCTCCTAACCTTTCTTTCCGTTATTACACTAAAGTTAATAGAAAAAAGCGACAGATTTGCAGACCTCCAGATTGCTTCCGACATATTGCTGGCCACGGCCCTTATATATGTGACCGGCGGCATAGACAGCATATTCTCCTTCCTTTATATATTCATCATCATAGGGGCTGGTATTGTCCTTCAGGGGAGGTGGGTCATTCTTTCCGCCTCACTTAGCAGTATCCTTTACGGCGCCCTTCTGGACCTTCAGTATTTTGGTTACCTTCCGGTAATAGAAAACCCTCTGAGTCAGCCCCAGAGCTATTCAGGGATGCAGGTATTTTATAGGGTTTTCGGCAATATAGCCGCCTTCCATACGGTTGCATTTCTCAGCAGACACCTCTTTGTACAGTTAAAGAAAACCAGAGAGAGACTGAAGGATTCGGAAGAGGCTGTAAGGCGTGCTGAGAAGCTGGCTGCAGTTGGGCAGCTTGCGGCAGGGATAGCCCATGAAATAAGAAACCCCCTGGCATCAATGAGTGGTTCCATCCAGGTACTCCGGGATGAGTTGGACCTTAACCAGGAGAACAAGAGACTGATGGATATAATACTCAGGGAGTCAGAGCGCCTCAACAGGCTTATTACCGAATTTTTGGACTATGCAAGGCCTTATAAACCGGAAAGGGCAGCGGTTGATTTCAGCGGTATTCTGTTGGAAACCCTTGATGTATTTGAAAAAGGGTTATCTCAGGGCCATGGGATAACGATTCAAAGAGAGGTATTGTCCGGAGTAAAGGTCTATGGGGAGCAGGAGAGGCTTAGGGAAGTTTTGTGGAATCTCTTCAATAATGCAGTTCAGTCGATGCCTGGGGGCGGGAGACTTACAGTCTCATTAAAGGCGGAAGATGGTGTGGCTGTGGCAGCCGTAAGGGATACAGGGGAAGGGATCGAAGAAAAAGATATTGGAAGGGTCTTCGAGCCTTTCTTTACAACAAAGACATTTGGGACAGGCCTGGGTCTGGCAACGGTATACAGGATCGTAGAGGCCCATGATGGAGAGATCAGAGTTGAGAGTAAAAAGAGCAAGGGGACGGTCTTTACGGTGAGCCTTCCGAAGAACAGGTAGAGGTAGAAAAACAGGTATAGGTAGAGGTAGAGATATAAAGATTGGAGTTTTTCTTTACCTTTCTTTAAGGGGTGCATATGGCAAAAGATAAGATACTGATAGTAGATGATGAACCTTCCATGAGGGAGTTCCTTGAGATAATGTTGACCAGGGAGGGATACAAGGTCGCCACAGCCTCCGACGGCCGGGATGCCTTGAATATGTTGAATAAACAAATCTATGACCTCATTATCTCAGATATCCAGATGCCCGGGATGGGCGGGTTGGAACTTCTAAAGAGCATCAAGGACGTTTCTCCCGATACCGAGGTTATAATGATAACTGCCTATGCATCCACCGAGACGGCTGTAGAGGCAATGAAGGAGGGGGCCTACGATTATATAACAAAGCCGTTTAAGGTTGATGAGATCAGGCTTATTATAAAGAAGGCCCTGGATAAAAAGAGGCTGGAGGTAGAGAATCTCCTCCTTAAAAGAGAGTTCCGCGAAAGATACTCCTTCGGGAATATCCTGGGCAATTCTCCCGAGATGCTGAGGGTTTATGACCTTATCGAAAAGATAGGCCCCACTAAAACCAATGTCCTCATAGAAGGAGAGAGCGGGACAGGTAAGGAGCTGGCGGCAAAGGCCATACACCACCAGAGCCCAAGAAGAGATAAACCGTTTGTCGCGATAACGTGCAGCGCCATACCTGACGGATTGATGGAGAGTGAGCTTTTCGGTCACATGAAGGGCTCCTTTACCGGAGCCATCGCCAACAAGGCCGGCCTCTTTGAGATGGCCGACGAGGGGACCGTATTCCTTGATGAAATAGGGGAACTTCCCCTTCCTATCCAGGTTAAGCTTCTAAGGGTCGTCCAGGAGAGAAGCTTCAGGAGGGTTGGAGGGACTGAGGATGTGGCAGTCGATGTGAGGATCGTATCTGCCACAAACAGGACTCTCGAAGAAGAGGTCAGGAAGGGGAACTTCAGAGAGGACCTCTACTATCGTCTCAATGTCCTCCAGATAAAGATGCCTCCGCTCAGAGAAAGGCTTTCCGATATCCCTGTCCTGGCCGGGCATTTCCTGCAGAAGTATGCCAAGGAGCATGGAAAGGATGTAGTTGGAATAACTGCGGGGGCAATGCGTATTCTTGAGGGGTATACTTATCCAGGCAACGTCAGGGAGCTTGAGAACATCATCGAAAGGGGAGTAGCGCTGGAGCAGGGGCGGCAGCTATCTGCAGAGAGCCTCCCTAAATTCATCTCGGAGGTTGGTAAACTCGATGCCCATCTGACTGATATCCCTTCAGGAGGACTGGATCTGGAGAAGGCTGTCGGGGAGTATGAAAAGATATTGCTCCTTAAGGCCCTGGACAAAGCCGGAGGGGTAAAGAAGAGGGCTGCGAAGCTGCTTAACATATCATTCAGGTCTATGAGGTACAGGCTTGAGAAGTTCGGCCTCGGAGGGGGAGAGGAACTGGAAGGTGAGGATGAGTAAAAGAGTCCTTATAGTTGATGACGAGGAAAACCTCCGGCATATACTTTCCATAATTCTTACCAAGGAAGGTTATGAAGCGGAGGCCGTTAAAAACGGCAGGGAGGCCCTCGGCTGCATAGAGAAGTCAATCTACGATATCGTCCTGTGCGATATAAGGATGCCTGTGATGGACGGGATAGCATTCTTAAAGGCGGTCAGGAGTCAGGAGTCAGGAATCAGGAGCGAGGCCACGATCATCATGATGTCCGCCTATGGTAGCATAGATCAGGCCATAGAGGCCATAAAACTTGGCGCATACGATTATATATCCAAGCCTTTCAAGCCGGAAGAGGTTGTCCTGACTATCAGGAAGGCAGAGGAGAGGGAGAGGCTCAGAAGGGAAAACAGGGAACTCAGGGAGATTGTCAAAAAGGACTACGGAGTTAAGGGGATAATAACCGGGAACGATGAGATGCTGAAGGTCCTGGCCACGGTAAAAAAACTGGCTGACTACAAGACCACCGTCCTTATTAGCGGTGAGAGCGGGACCGGTAAAGAGCTTATAGCGCAGGCGCTCCATTATAATGGGAACAGGGCCCATGGAAGCTTTGTGGCGGTAAATTGCGGCGCCATACCTGAAAACCTTTTAGAGAGTGAGCTCTTCGGTCATGTGAGGGGTGCTTTCACGGATGCGGTAAGGAGCAAGAAGGGGCTATTCGAAGAGGCGGATGGAGGCACCCTCTTTCTTGATGAGATAGGGGAGCTTCCCTTGCATCTCCAGGTAAAGCTCTTAAGGGTACTTCAGGAAGATGAGATAATGAGGGTAGGGGACACAAAACCTATAAAGGTGGATGTCCGGATAGTGGCAGCTACTGTGAAGGACCTGCCCAGAGAGGTTAAGGAGGGGATGTTCAGGGAAGACCTGTTTTACCGCCTGAATGTCCTTACCATACATCTCCCGCCTTTAAGGGAAAGGCCTGAGGACATACCAACCCTGACCGATCACTTTCTTGAGAAGTACAGAAAAAGGCACGGAGTAGCAGTTGGAGTTGTGACCCCTGAGGCCATGAATCTCCTTATGGATTACCATTGGCCAGGGAATGTGAGGGAATTGGAGAATACAATTGAGAGGTGTGTCCTCCTCTCTGAAGGGAAGGCTATAACGGCGGCAGTTTTGCCGCCTGAGATCAGGGAGGGGATGCCTTACAGTCCATCAGAAAAGGGGCAAAAGGTTGAAACCACTGATATAGGCCTTTCCATAAAGAAGGCGGCAAGGGTCATGGAAGAGGAACTGATAAAAAAAGCCCTGGAAAAGGTCGGTGGCAATAGGACCAGAGCTGCGCAGCTCCTCGAAATCAGCCACAGGACCCTGCTTTATAAGATGAAGGAATACGGACTGGATTGATATGTCGGTCATCTTTGAAGACGTTACATATATATACAATAAAGACACCCCCATGGAGAAAAGGGCGATTAAAGATATATCGCTGTCTATAAGTGACGGGGAGTTCGTTGTTTTATCAGGGAAGGCTGGATGCGGGAAGTCTACATTATTGCAGCTTATGGGGGGGATACTTGGGCCGACTTCCGGGAGTATCACAATTTCCTCAGGGGCGAAGATTGAGGCGAGGGGCGGGGTCGGTGTAGTTTTTCAGTTCCCGGAGAGGCAGTTCTTTGAGAATAGTATATATGCTGATCTATCTTTTCCCTTAAGGCGGGGAGGAGTTTCTGAGGAAGAGATAGAGAGTCGTTTAATATCTGCCCTGAAGGCGGTAGACATGGACTTCCATGCTTATCGGGACAGGTCCCCTATGGAACTTTCAAGCGGGGAGAAGAGAAGGGCAGCCATTGCATCAGTCCTTGTCCTTGACCCGCAGGTAATAGCCATGGATGAGCCTCTGGCAGGTCTTGACCAGAAGGGAAAGAGGGAGATAATTCAAGAGCTGAAAAGGCTTCAGAAGGAGGCAGGGAAGACCGTAGTTATGGCTACCCAGGAGTCGGAGGCGGTATCGGGGGTTTGTGACAGGACCTTCTATTTAGAGAATGGGGGTTTGGCCGCAACGGAGAATTCATCATTGTTGCCGATACCATCCCTCGTAAATCTCTTGAAGAAAAAGGGTCTTGACCTCGGTGAGGGTGTTATGGACGCCGAAGAGGCATTTTTGAGGATAAGAAGTATGGAGAAAAAGGCCCATGAGATGTAAGATTCTTTCCGATACACTATCGGAAGGCAATGCGATCAATATTTTATCCTAACATTTACCCACAGATTCTGCGGATGAGGCAAAAAAATTGCTTGACATTCTAATAAACCTCATCCTATAGTCAAATCCATATTTTTTTTCTTTAGATCATGGAGGTATATTGTGAAAAATATCAAGTTTATGGCACTATTCTTTTTGATATGCACTATCTGTGGTTTGATACCAATTCCCTCATTTGCCGACTACACATCTCAGGATGTGGACAATTGGATAAAAAACAATCCCGCCATGGCGGGGTGCAAATACGAGATTGAATCTGTAAGTGGCGGTTTTAAGGTTTGGCAGATATGCGGAGGAACGTATTCGATATCCTCTCTGGGCAGTTTTGGTTGGGAAGGACCAGATGGATGTTCATATTACAGTATTAATAACAAGGGATACTATTGTGTAGATGATTCCCTTGCTTGGGTGGATTATTACGGAGCAGATCATTATGACATGAAGTGCAATTGTAATTACTATTCACCGGGGGGGTGGCAATATCTGTTATGTGGCGGCGGAACAAACGACACATCGTCTTCATGTACCCTAACAAAAGAGCTTAAAACTCAGTTTATTTGCACAACTCAAATAGAGAGTTTTTCTGCCGACAAGACGACATTCAATCCATACACGGAAAGCGTTAACTTCTCATGGAACGTAATTAACACGAACTACCGGAGGATGGAGATCAAGAAAGGCAGTTGGACAGTTGCAGACTCAGGTTGGAACGGCTGGATGTTTGACGGATATGGTTGGGGGGGAAGATATGGTTATTATTGGGATGTCGTCCCGGAAGGCGTCTATACCGCAATATTGACCGCCAAGAGCGGGGATGAGAAATGCATTGTCACAAAAGAACTGCCTATTACAGTAAACAGGTCATGCAACAGTATAGAGAGCTTCACTGCCGACAAGACAATATTTAATCCATACACAGAAAGCGTCAAATTAACCGGAAAGATTAATACAAATATCGCAAATTCATGGAAAGTAGAAATAAAAAAAGACGGAGGCCTTATAACGACCTCCAATTGGTATACGGGTTCATTCGATGGATACACTTGGGGCGGAAGAGACAGCATCGGCAAAGTCCTTCCCGACGGCAATTACACTGTAGTACTCAGTGCCAAGACGAGTGACGGGAAATGCTTGGATATAAAAGAAATATCTGTAACCGTAAAAACCGTATGCGATAAGATCGAAAGCTTTAACACAGACAAGACAACCATCAATCCGTACAAGGAAAGCGCATACCTCACAGGTATAATAGGCAATGCCTCCGGCAAACCTCTAAGCTGGACCATAGACATAAAAGACAGCACAGGGAATATCAGAAATACGAGTAGCGGAAGCGGCAAAGACGTATCCGCAGGTTGGAGTGGGAGAGACAACATCGGCCAAGTTGTCCCCGATGGTGACTATAAAGCTGAACTTAACATGACAACGAATGACGGGCTCTGCAAAGACAAAAAAGAATTAGGCATTAAGGTTTATGGTTGCGACATCAAGATAACGAGCTTCGACGGAAACGACAAGCTGATAGACCCCTCGTCCGGCGGGAATATTCTCCTTACGGGAGAGATATTCGACAGTTCGGGGAAGACGATATCATGGAAGGTAACTTTAGCGGGCAAAGAATACGAGGGTATCGGCACTGCTGTCACCGTCATTTGGGACGGTAAGGATGCCCAAGGGAAAGTCGTAGACGAGGGCACATACACCGCGACCCTTGAAGCCAAGATAGACGACACGTGCAAGGATACAAAGAGCATCGACTTCGAGGTAGTTCCCCCGCCACCGAATACCTGCGGACTTTACGTTGATTTCGGCTCCTCGGCCAACACCGCTTCAGGAAATTTAAGTCACAATCAAGAACTCTTCAGCACAAAAGGCTCCGGTCTCAGCGCCAGCATGTCCCTATATTACACCAGCCAGGATTCGCATAACATATCCCTTGGCATGGGATGGAGCCACAGCTACGACATTACTGTAAAAGCAAACAGCGACGGCTCGGTTGTATTCAGGGACGGCAACGGCAAGAAGAAACTGTATGAATACTCAAATGGAGTCTACACCTCCCAGCAGGGCGACTACTCAACCCTGACCAGAAATGCTGACAGCACCATAACCCACAAAGAAGGCACAAGGTACGCCTTCAACGCCGCAGGGAAGATTTCCGCCATAACCGACAGAAACGGCAATGCCATAACATTCATGTACAGCACAGACGGGGACCTGACGACAATCACCGACTCTGCCGGGAGAATAACGACCCTAAGCTACAATGCAGACCACAGGATTGCGACGATCAACGACCCTAACGGCAACACCCACAGTTTCACATATTCTGGTGATGACCTTATCGGGGTGACAACACAGCCGGGCGATCCGCAAATCACCCCTACAAGCTGGTCATACTCTTACTATGACAATTCCTTCATGCAGAGCAAGACAGACCCGAACGGATACACGACTATTTATACATATGATGAAGACCACAGGGTCGCCACATCCACAGACCCGGAAGGGAACGTAAAGAGCATCGTGTATCCTTATGCAGACGACACAAGCGTTATGAAGACAACAACGGTAAAAGAAAAAGACGGAGGGGAATGGACATACTCGTATGATACGCAGGCAGGGACGCTTACAAAGAAGATCGATCCTGACAATGGGGTAACAAGCTACATCTATGACGAAAACAAGAGCATAACATCAAAGAGCGAGCCCGACGGGACGACGATCAGCTACACATACGACACAAGCGGCAACATGGCGTCCACAACCGACGCCTTGGGAGAGACGACTACTTACACATATAACAACTATGGGCAGGCAACAAGCATCTCCGCCGCAGATGGTACAACAACAAGCTATGAGTATGATGCAAACGGAAACTTAACAAAGACTACGGATTCAACAGGGGGCACGACAAGCTATCAGTATGACACCAAGGGAAATGTTACGAGCATCACAAACGCAGCAGGGCAAACGACGACGTTCACCTACGATCAAAGCGGCAATCTTTCATCCATCAAGGATTCAACCGGCGCAACCACGTCATTTACCTACGACACAGCAGGCAACATGACCAGCCAGACAGATGCAAGCGGGGCAACGACAAGGTTTGAATACAACAGCTTTAATCAGCTTGTCAAGGTCATAGACCCCAACGGAAACAGCACCACCAACACCTACGACAATAACGGCAACAAGACATCATCAACCGACGCCAACGGGAATATCACTTATTACGAATACAACTACAAAGGCCAGCTTACAAAGGTCAACGATGCACTTGGCAACGTAACAACTTACACCTATGGCGGGACAGGCTGCTCAAGCTGCGGAGGTGGGACGGATAAGCTGACGGCGATAACTGATGCCAACGGCAGCGCTACAAAGTACGAGTATGACACCCTCGGAAGACTCGTAAAAGAGACAGACCCGCTTGGCAATGCAATAAGCTACTCTTATGATTCAAAAGGCAATTTGATTTCAAAGATAGACGGCAATGGTGCCTCAGTCACTTACACCTACGACAGCCTCGGAAGATTGACAAAGAAGGCCTATCCAGACAACACAACCGACAGCTTTACGTATGATGCAAAGGGTAATATTTTAACGGCATCCAATCCTTATAGTTCCTATACATTTACCTATAACACCAACGGCAAAGCCACCAGTGTAACCGATTCCAGCGGCAGGACTGTAAGCTATCAATACGATACCCTCGGCAATAAGACAAAGCTGACCTACCCCGAAGGCTCAACAGCCACCTATTCATACGACAGCGCCAACAGGCTGACCAAGATTACCAATGGTGGGGGAAAGACTTACTCCTATCGGTACGACTCCCTCGGAAGACGCACGAAATTAAGCCTGCCGAATGGGACAAGCGCAAACTATTCTTACGATACATCAGGAAGGCTTACAAACTTATCGCACAAAACATCAAGTGGCTCAACCATAGCCAGCTTTGCTTACACCCACGATAACGTCGGAAACCGCCTCACAAAAAGCCTGGATACAGGAACAAAGTATACTTATGCCTATGACTCAATCTATAGACTTACTGAGGCCCTGTCCTCTACCCCTGGTTATAGCTCCAACACAAACACCAAAGGAAGCGGGACAACTACCGCCACACAGCAGCAAAAAGAATATTTCAGTTACGATCCGGTAGGAAACCGCCTGACATCGGATACATCCAGCGCCTACACCTATAACCAGGCCAATCAACTCTTAACCAACGGCGGGACTTATACCTACGACAAAAACGGCAACCTTACAGCAAAGATTGACGGGACAACCATCTACAGCTATTCGTATGATTATGAAAATAGACTTACAAAGGTAATCAAGACAGAAAGCAGCGCAACAACAACTTCCGAATACAAATACGACCCATTCGGAAGACGTATTGAAAAGAAGGTCACTGAAAGCGGCACAACCACGACAACAAAATATGTCTACGACAACGAAGACATCATCCTTGAATACGACGGCAGCAACAGCACAGGCAACCGCTACATCCACGGCCCTGGCATTGATGAACCACTGGCCGTCATTAACGGAAAGAACACTTACTACTATCATGCTGATGCTTTGGGAAGCATTGTTGCCTTAACTGACTCAGCAGGGAAGACTCAGCAAACCTATGAATACGACTCATTCGGAAACCTGAAAGACCAGAAGAACAAGGTAAAACAGCCGTATACATATACCGGCAGAGAATGGGACAAAGAGGCGGGGCTTTATTTCTACCGGGCCAGGTACTATGATTCTGTCGTGGGTCGTTTTACGTCGTTTGACCCAATCTTACATCCTGCAAATGGGCCACCAGCAAAGAAAGGTTGTGGCAGTTCCTCATCTGAACCTTCATTTAATGTACTTCTAAGTCGCCCATTAGAGCTAAATCCCTTTATTTATACTTTAAGTGACCCTGTCAATAATACCGATCCTTACGGTAAATCCGTCATTGTTAATTACCCTTATCCTTTATTGCCTCCCTCTCCAGAGAACTGCTCTCATTACAAGAACGATTGCGACTGTGGTAGCCAAGTAGCATGCACCGCATATTCTGTTTGCACCAATAGCTTACTAAACGGTAACTGGTGGAACTGTGTAAGAGGTTGCTTGAAAGACAAGTATTTAAACCGGGTTAGTGATGCACAGTGGCTGGCAGTGGATCATCCTGTCTGTTACGCTTCTTGTCCGCTTTTTTAAGGAGGAGAGACCATGAATAAATTTCTATGGTATGGTATTTACTTTTCTATCGCCGTAAATACAGTAACCGTCTTAGCACCTGTTCTTTTATGGATGAAAAATAGTTTCCTTCCTGAAATTGTAGTTCGAATAATAACAACGTTGTTTGGGTTCATAATAGCATTGTATCTTCCTTTCGCTTTTTTACTGATCTATCCGGCATTGGCCATTTCGCTTATCATAACGACGTATGTAAGTATTCAGCTTTCTACACGAGAAAATAGCGATTTTCGAAATTTATTGTTTGTATCCATGATATCTCTGATTCTTAACATTGTTGCAATATACTTCAGGCATATGATGGCTATGCCGGGAAAGGGCATGTAGATGATTTGTCAATACTTCTACAGGGCCAGGTACTATGAGCCGACGGCGGGGAGGTTTATTTCATTCGATCCCATCTTGCATCCAGCAAATGGGCCACCATCAAAGGCTGGCAAATGTGGTAGTTCGTCAAATCGCATATTTAGTGCACTTCTATATAACCCATCAAACTTAAATCCATTTGTTTACGCATTAGATAACCCCTTATCTATTACTGATCCTTCAGGTGAATCACCGTGGTACGGTAGCTATTGTGGTCCTGGAAGCACTCCTGGACAACCAAAGGATTGCTATGATCAGGCTTGTAAAGCACATGATGAGTGTTATGCAAAATGTGGCCTTGATGCAAGCACCCGCTGGAATATATCTAATATACTCAGTAATTGTGCATGGGAATGTGATAAAAAGCTGGCAACTGACTGGAAAAACTGTGCTTGTGGGAGTAATTAAATGTTGAACTCAATAATCCTTAGAATAGTTATACTTCTTTTAGGTTGTATGTTGCTTTTCTTTTACGGGATACTAATGGTAGCAGCAGTTGTTAATTTGCCGGACTCTTGGTTCGGTTTTTTATACTCTTTAGGCGGGATAATTGCTGGGATATTATGCTTTATTTATCTCTTAAATAAAAATAAGATTCTACTTATTATAGCATTACCATTTATTATTTTAATGATCATGACTTTGCTGAAATAAGCTATTCTATAGCTTTACAAGTCCATGCCACGACAACTGACGGGGCAAAGGCAGGGAAAACAAAGGCCGATTGTGACAGGGGGAAAGTTGGGGTCAGACTTAAAGATTGAGTTGTTGACACAATCTATGCTATTTGCTATTCTTCCATCATGGCCCGAAAACCTCGGATAGAATACGAAGGAGCCTTATATCACGTCATAACGCGTGGTAATCAGAAGCAGAAGATATTCAAAGAATCCCTCGACTACCGGAAGTTCCTTGATAATATCTCTGCTTACAAACAGCGCTATCATTTTCGCATCTATGCCTATGTACTCATGACCAACCATGTCCATCTACTGATAGAAACACAGGAGGTCCCGCTCTCTAAAATCCTACAAGGTATCAACCAAAGCTACACCATGTACTATAACCATAAATACAAGACCGTTGGCCATCTCTTTCAGGGAAGGTATAAGGCCATCCTCTGCGACCGGGATCGATATCTACTGACCCTACTTAAATATATCCACTATAATCCCTTACGGGCACAGATTGTAGAAACTCTGGATAACTATCCCTGGAGCAGTTATAAAGTGTACTTCACTGAGGAGAACAGGTCGGATATCATCGACACAAAACAGGTCCTCGCTCTGTTCTCCGAGAACAAAGTCATAGCGCAGAAGCAGTACAAAGCGTTTATGAATGACGGAGTACCAGTAGAAAAAGATGATATCTATGCGACCATAGACCATAGGGTGCTGGGAGACGATCAGTTTATAGAAAATACCGCTTTAAAATATGGAGGGTTTATCAAGAAGGAACGGCGGAAGAAGGAATTCACCTTGTCCAAGATAGGCCGAACGTTAGAGAAACGGTACCACGTATCACTTGAAGATATGCAATCATGGAGAAGGACTTCACAGATATTAACTGTCAGGAGACTTTTTAGTCTCATTGCAAAGGAATATGGATATACAGGACGGGAGATTGCAGCATATTTGCAGAAAGACCCTGCGGCTGTAACCGCGTATCTTCGCGCAGGGGAGGCAGTGGAGAAGGAACTGGAGGCGGCGGTGAAGGCATTGACGAGAGATGCATAACTCAATCTTTAAGTCTGACCCCACTGATGACCCATAGGTATAGAGTGCAGTGATGCAACCCGCCTTTATAATGATCTGAGGGATTACTTTGATTCCGGTTTTCAATCAATTACAGTGGAGGTTGACTATAGTGGCTACCAATCCTATAATCCATAACCGACAAAGATCGCTAATTATCATATTATCAACATTATTTTTTTTAGTAACTTCATTTGAACCTATAAGTGCTTCTGAACCATCTAAAGGACCTGTTTCAGAAGTTTATTATAAACAGGTTGCTACTGTTCTAAAATTTTATGATGTTTTAAGTAATAAAGAATCGCAAACAGTGCGAGATTTCTTTGAACTTTTTGGTAAGCACAATGAAGCGGAATTAGAGTTGGGATTGAGCCAAGATTATCAATCGTTTAAAACAGAAGAACGCAATATTATAAAAGAATGGCGTAAAAAAAAGAAGGACAGGAGCTATGCGGAGGTAGTTGAAAAGATATGGCACGATAATCCAGAAGCAAAGAAATATGCAGATGATATATACGAACAACCCGACCGCTATCTCTCAAGGTTTCTTAAGTGTATTAGGTCTGTTGAGCCATTGTTGTTTTCACAAAAAACTACGCGAACGCTTGAGTTCCCACCGAGACAGATCGGTGACCCTTTGAAATATAATGATTTTATCCAATATTATGTTTGGACTTCTGCCAAAAAGGTAATTTTTGAATTCTCTCCAGATGAAGTTATTCCATTTCTAATTCATAAGTGAATTAATAATCCACGGCCAAGCAACAATAGACTTCACACGTTTGCTATCCAACTCCATTTCCCGTAACGATGACGATAAATTGTTTTCAAGAGCATCAATGCTGTCAAAAACTCGA
>JAUSKU010000084.1 GCA_030646755.1 Deltaproteobacteria bacterium | reverse complement strand
ATAAACGATTTGCTCAAAACCGTTTCGGTAGGCAACGGCGGTTAAGACAAAAAAAGAGTAGTTTTGGTAATATTATTGCAGCATAACAGCCTATACTGCTGATGCCCCGAATAGCTGCCCGATTCTATGTCGGAATTTGGGGAAGAGATACTTCTTGACAGGTTTGTCTATTAAACTCAAGATCGTCGGCAATCCATGACTTTTCCCCTAAGTCCCCATTTACTAAAAAAGGATGTTGTTCGAAAGCTCGAAATCTCGGCATTTGCAGCCGGTTGTCAATAATAAAGATTGGACCCTCACGTTCATGCTTCCTTTAGCCTCCCCTCTTAAGGTAAGAGGGTTTATGCCCCGTGGGTAGATTGAGGGGAGTTAGGCTGTACACGGTGTGCGTCCCCTTTGTTTCCCCGGCTTGGGAACGAGAGATAAAATGTCAATTTCAAACCCCAAGCCCATTCTTGAGCCCATTCTTGTAGGGTGCGTCCTACGCACCAACAGATCTTTGCAAGGGCAGGCTTCAACCCTCTCCCTTCTCTACCCAATTGAATGGTGCGTAGGACGCACCCTACCAACTGCTCCATCCATCCTACAACTCATCTTCTAAAAATCATAGTTAGAGGAAGTAATGATTGCGGCACTTTCTTCCCTTGTTGTCAAAATGAGAGAACGTCCCCCTTTGGCTTTTATTTAGGTTCAATCTCCTTTTTCTCAATGGCTTCGCCCTCTTTTTTCGCCCATTGCCCGACAAAGCAGAGCGTCTTAGAATCAAAAAGTGATACACTACACTTGTATTTGCCAGTGGGGACAGTTGCATTCCATTTCCACATTGATGCGCTCTTGTCCATCTCTGTGATAATCACCTGTTCCGGGTCTATGTTGCCGCCAATCGCGCCAGCTGATTCCCTTTGGAATTGGGCGGTTGAGCAGCCGAATAAAAGCGCTGTCGCTATTAATGTCCCGACAAGTTTCATCTGCCTTTTCATGTGTTTTCCCTTTATCGCAAATTGCCTACCCAGTGATATTGCTTTAATCATCTTACTACCTCCTTTTTTTTATTTGTTTTTTTGCCTGCAATGGCAGCTACCTCGAAAGCTAAGGGGTGCGGTGGTTCTATGTCACGTCCTTCTTTTTTGACTTGTTAGCTCATCGTTATCACCTCCTTAACTTAATTCCCGTCAGCCATCAGGCTGACATCGCCGATAAATACGGTGAAGAGAGCGATGTCCGCACCTCACTGTCCGCCTTGAACACAACGCACATAACCTGAATGCGTCTTCTCGTAGCCGAGCAGGCCGCCGCGGCCTACTTCTCTATCTTGGCGGAAAACGTGGAGGTATAGACCTTCCCATCACTCGGTTCGACGTAGAGGCCATGTCCCTCCAGTTCACCCTGTCTAACAAGTCTTACCGTCACCGTACCTAATTCAAGGGCTCGCTCACCCTTTTTATTCCAAACGAACGCCAAAATCTGGTCTCTGAACGTTCCCTCGATCGGAAACTCTTCACCAGGGTCCGCGCCAGTGAGGCATGCATGTTTCCCAGTTACTCGACCCCCCAGGCAGTTAATCTCCATCGAATAGGTGTTTTGCTTGGTGGGGCCCAAGAACACTTCAGTGGCCTGCCACTTTCCAGAGATTTGCTTCGCTTGACGGCGCGCCTCTTTGTCGAACAAGCTCTGAATGTACAGCCAACGCCACTGTATCAGTAGCGTGAGCAGCCCCGCGAGCACCCCGCCGCCGACCCCAACCAGCATGTCGTAACTCAACTTGAGCATGGTTATTCTCCTGCATTTCTTGATAAATGGGACGATTGAGCCCATTATTGCAGATGAAACCCTCACGAGCTTTCTGCTCACAAAGGTGCATGAAAAATTGGCTAACTCCCCTCAATCTACCCAGAGGGCATAAACCCTCTTTTCCCCAATAACAATCAAAGGTGAACCATCAAAATTGAAAGAACCCACTCACTGCCTGTCCGCCTCGAACACAACGCGCATAACCTGAACTCGTCTTACTGTAGCTGCCCGAGTAGCCGCTGCTGAAATCCACAACCCACGCGCCCGACGTGAGGTGCGCGCTCGTGGTAGACGACCAATAGTACGAGGAGATCGCACTGGGAAAGAATGTAGTGTTGATTGATGGGTTGTATCTCGTATCATCAACAAGCGACAGAAGTTCCTTGTGATTCGGGAGCCTCCAGTCAGTGGCCCCTGCCAGGGATAGGCCTTCACAATAAGTGAGTGCAGCTTCCCATGCCATAGCGCTGCTCTCTCCCTGCTGCCACGTCAAAAGGGTGCCACCGTCCGTCACTGTTCCATTGCCATTGTCAGTGAGGTTTGGGGTGGTCTGTCCGCCCCGAACGCACCGCGCATAATTTGAATACGTCTTATTATTGTAGTGCGAGCCGCCGTAGCTGAAAATCACAATCCACGCGCCCGATGTGTTGTTGGCGTACGTGGTAGACGCCCAATAGTACGAGGAGGATGTGCCTGGGAAAAATGTCGTGTTGATTGAGGGGTTGTAAACGCCATTATCAATAATGCTGATAAGCTCAATCTGGCTGGGCAGACGCCAGTCTGAATATCCGCCGAGGGTTGATGCATCACAGTAGGTGCCCGCATTGTCCCATGTCCTTGTTGTCGCATCATCCTGCTTCTGCCAGACAAGGCCGGTTACGTTGTCCGTGACCGTGCCGTCGCCGTTATCTGTATATGACGGCGGGTTTATTGTGTAATCATGGTCCTCGCCGAAAGTGGTCGTGTAACTCGTCGTCTGGTTGGTGTCGGGCATTCTGCCCGTGCCAACTGGGGCGGGGGTCGCTGCCGTGATCGTCGCCGTATCCGCAACGCTGGCCACCTGGCCGTCATTAACAACCAGGCTAAGCACGTACGCTCCGTCCTTATCAGCCGTAAAAGTCGGGTTGACTACAGTCGCACTCGACAGCGCCGCTGTACTCCCGGCGGGCTTTGACGTAAACGACCAAATATAAGTCAGCGTATCGCCGTTGGCATCGCTGCTCCCGCTGCCGTTTAGCGTCACCTGTGTGCCAGTTGCCGCGTCCTGGTCAGTACCCGCATTCGCAACAGGGGCCGAATTCGCAATCCCGACGCTAACACTCGCGCTGCTGTTTGCGCTTGCAGCTTTGTCATCGGTTATCTGAAGAGTAACAGTGTACGTCCCGGCGCTGGCATAGGTGTGGCTGACTGTGCTGCCGACGCCGGTCTGGCCGTCGCCAAAATCCCAGCCGTAGCTGGCAATAGTGCCGTCACTGTCGGACGATAAAGAAGCATCAAAACTTACCTGCAAGCCGTTGTCGGTATTACTGAAAAAGACTGCTACAGGCGATAGATTGTAGTCCTTTATTTTAGGGTTGCTGCCGACCTGCCATTCCTGCAGGTTGGTTTTGCCGTCTGCGTCGGTGTCTGCGCCGCTGTCGGTGATGCCGAATTTGGTTTCCCAATCATCCATAATGCCGTTGTTATTGGCATCGGCCACTGTGATTTGCACTTCCGTGTATTGCCGCGCCCAACTACCCCAGTTGGTATAACCGCCTACACGCACGGTATAAGTACCGGGCTGGGTCAGCACAACCCACACCTCACTGCCGTCGCCAGAGGATGTTGTTAATACCTTGTAGCTGTCTGCAGCCACGTCTTTAGGCGCGATAATGCGCGTCAGGGTCCAGCGCTCCCAGGTGACGTATGCATCAGGTAGATTTGTAAACAGGCTCTTGAGCGGGTTGGGCACATTGGTTGCCGTGCCGGTAACCTTGATGGCGCGGCTGTCGCTGGCGTTGATAGCGGCGCTGTCCACAGCGGCGCTCAGGCTTGGTATGCCCAAGAAGGGCGTTTCGGTGATTAAATTTAATTTGTAATAGCTGTCGTATTTGTCGGCATCAGCGGTAGAGGGCCATTTGACCACCGTGTAATCCCATATATGAAAATCTGCATACAGCCAAGCATTGGTGCCGCCGGTAAGTGCGCCCTTGGTCAATCTGTAGTCGGCATCTGCCGACAAACCGCTAAGTTGGACGTTTGCATCGAAGTCAGCATCTATCTGCACAAAACCTTCCACGCCTGCCGTCGCGGCAAGATACGGTTCAAGCACTACCTTGCCGGTGAGGGCCTCGTAGGCCGTGATCTGCATACTTGGCAGGAGCGAAATCTGTAAATTGGCTTCAGCCTTGCCGTCACCACCGATTCTCAGGTTGTAAACCGGCGTCGCGCTGTTGATTGGCGTGTATATGCCATTTTCGTATTTCAGCCCGAAACTCACTTCATCGTAGCCGACAGTGAGTTGTTCTGTTGCATTGAGTGCGCCGGACACGTCGCCTTTGATGCGCATGTCAAGCTGGAATTTACCACTGACCACAATCGGTATGCCCCCCGGGGTGACATAGACCTTGAAGAATTCGCGGGGTGAAATAATTGGTTGAGTTATATTCATCGCACCTTGGGCGGTGGCTGCTATAGTCAAAGTTTGAACAACCTTAGGACTGGCCGCGACTTCGATACGTGCGTATTCAAGCTTTGCGCCGCTAATGCGTTTATCAAAACTCAGTGTAGGCTCAAAGGATGTAGTGATGTTGTTGGTGACTTTAAAACCGGCGCTGCCCGTGAAGACTTTTTCGGCTGTTTCGTTTTCGGGAAAGGTGTCGTTCACGACCAGGATTTCAATCGTAAAATCGATCTGTTCCCGCCAGGTGGACCAGAAGTTATCACCGCTGCATCCGTCACCCACGTCATCTATATAGGCGGTGGCCGTTATTTTATAGGGCTCGGCGTTGCTCGTCCCAGCAGCGGCATTAAACGTTATGGGTTTGTGCGCCACTTTGATGCGACCGGTGGCCGCCTCGAACTGTATTATGTCAAGCGCCCCCAGTGTGACCGAAACCCCCGCAGGGTTGCTGCCATCGCCTCCCGAAACAGCGCCGAGTTTCACGTCACAAATCTCCGCGGGCGCGCTCGAACCCAATGGGATATCGTCGGTGATAGTCGCAACTACCATGTTTATGCTGCCCGTGCCGCCGTCCATGATTTCCACATGGTCAGGCGCTGTTACCTTGGCCCAAGAACCTGACTCAGTGAGGTCCGCCCCTGCCTGGAACTGGCTGGCTGCCGTTGCTGTGGCACGCTCCGCCTGCGAGCCTGTAGAAGCAAGCCGGGAGTTGGCAATTGGCGTGGCGCTATAACTGAAACCTGTTTGCGGCCAGGCGAATGAGGCAGGTGTTTTATTCTTCGCTGCGGCAAATTTAATCGAACTACTTTGGATAGCGGAATTGGCTACTTCTTCGGGCACACTCGTCATCTTGAAACTGGAAGATACCTGCACACTGGACAGGACTTCGTTGATGGATGCGCTCTGGGTTTGCACCGTAGCCCCGTCAGCGGACTGTGTAACGCCTGTCACCTTGCGCAGGAAACCGTAACCATCGGCGCTGGAGATGTATGAGCCTACCGCAGGGGCAGCCACCCCTGCGCTCAGTACCACGCTGTCTGCATTGATTTGGGCCACCTCGGTCGTTGCAAGAGGCATGACGATCACGCCCGCTTGTAGTGTGGCAGCCGTGTCAGCAATAGTGACCTCCAGCACATCGCTCGCGGTGCTGGAGCCCTGCTGATCAATTGCCACCAGACGCACGCTGTAGCGTGTGCCGTTGGCCAGGCCGCTAATAATGTTGGCGGAATTAACACCTGTGCCTTCAAACTTGAGCGTATCAGCGCTGGGCGTGAAGCCGGTATCGGTGGATGCATGGACCTGGTAGCTAATACCTGTTGCGGGCGTGCTGTCGTCAGTGGCGGGCAGCCAACTCGCGCTGAGTTCCCCCACATTCTGGGAGGAAACCTCCACGAGCTTGACACCTGTTGGAGCAGCGTTAATCGGGTCATTAACGCTGGGTGAACTTCCACCGCCTCCGCCACCCCCGCATCCCGCCAAGCCAAATACCGCCAGCAAAACCAAAGCAGCCAGGCTCAGTGATACTTTTGAAAACGTCAGGTTCTTCATTTTTAATCTCATAAGTGCCTCCGTAAAATCAATGACCATACCAAAAAAATATTTATAAAATCCCCCTCAATCTACCCGCAGGGCATAAACCCCTTTTCCAAAGGGGGACTTGGTTTACCCCTCTTTTACAAAGAGGGGAAATATGCGAGGCCGCTTCTCAAACAAAAAAGCCTCTCCCGAAAGTACGCCAGGAAAGGCCTTGTTATAAAGAAAGGTGTCTTTGTTACGCATAAGCAGACCTCTTGAAGCGCAAAAGGGGGTACATAAAGAATGAAGCAATAAAAGACAACTCGATGCTACAACCTTTGTTAGAATTTGTCAATATATTATTCGCCTACAGGTTAGTATTTATTTTCGCCCGTTGGTTGTAAGATTCCCCCAAGAGGTGCAATTATCATGGGGAATAAGGAAGACAAGGAGATCGGATTACGGATTAAAAAGGTAAGAGAGGCCCTTGGTATATCCCAGATGAAGCTGGCGGAGGCAGTCGGCGTTTCGTTCCAACAGATACAGAAGTATGAAAGCGGCATGAACAAGGTCTCGATTGAAAAACTGAAAAAAATATCAAAGGCCCTGAATGCGCCCTTGACCTATTTCATAGGGATAGAGAAGGAAATTAAGCGGGGAAAGGGGGTAGTGGCGGAAGAAGGGGAGAAATACGGCGGGATCGGTTTTGAGGAGCTGTCTGCCGAAGAAATACAATTGCTGCTTAGGTTCAGGTCTGTCAAAAACGAGGCCATAAAGGACGGCGTGAATCTACTTTTGAAAGGTGTTGAACAAGTTGAAGGTCGCAAGTAAAGCCTTTGCAATGGCGGTGGTGCGGTGAGAAGTTAACTTTCTTCAAACATCGTCTTTAGGGCCTTCTGAGCTTGAGACAGTATATTTTTTGAAATCCAGAGTGATGTTTTAGAAAGCCTATCAAGCGCATCCTTTGATTCTGCGTAACTCAAATTGCCGACTGCGGCGGACCAAAGCACAATACCCAGAGAACCGTGCACCTCGATGCCTAATGAATCGGCAAAAATCCGTGCCTCTGTATCATCGGTCAAAAACCATTCTGCTTTGAGTCTTTTGGCGAGAATTACCGCTTCCGCCTCTCCGTCATCCAATATCCCCGAAAGGAACAAGGCTTCGGCTTTATAAACTTCATCCTGTCTCAACTGTTCAATCTGTATCCAATCCGGCCTTTCTTTTTCCCAATGCTGATGCAGATCGGACATTTCAGAGTCTACCATTTTAGGAATATAGACTTTACCAACGTCTTGAAGTAGTCCCAAAAGTCCCGCCTCTATTAAATGTAGGATAGGGCCTGTATCGCATACAATGATTCTCATTTGTTCTCGGCTTTTATCTTCAAGGCCCAATCAATATCTTCTTTCATAAACTGTTCCAATAATTTTACGCTGTTATGACGTATGAATTCCTGCAATGCGGTCCGCATCAGCTCCGCCTCATCGGTAAACCAGCCGCTTTTCACATAATTCTCTACCTCCATTCCAAGTTTGTCTGGAAGAGGGACGTTGACTGTCTTCATGCCTTTTACCTCCCTTTTTTTGCTATCTTACTTCTATTGACATACAATGTCAAAACTTCTGCAATTACAGTTTAGACTTTTGCGGTTCGACAATCAAGGCACTGCAGATGCCTGCTCCTTTATGAGTCTTTCAAGCCGCTCCATATGCTCTTTACGGTCTGAGATCAATAGTGGAAATCGTGACGCCTTGAGCGCAGAGACCACATCAGAGGCAATAAGAGCATTCCATTTTTCATCGCTGACAAGGGCTTCGATGAGAAGGTGATAGGGCGGGAAGTCGCCCAGTTCAGCCGGCACGCGGAATCCGGTTTCTCTGATACAAGCAGTCTTGCTCAATTTGCCCTCATCCTCCGAAGGCATCTCATGCCGGATAGGCCCGCATTGCTGATAAAGGATCTTTTCAAGACCGTCCTTCCTGCGTGGGGTGGCCGTAAGCCCCACAATATACCTGGCCGGAATCTGTTTCATGACCGACTCAAAGGATGCGGCGGGAATGTGGTGACACTCGTCAATTATGATCTGCGAATATGCGCTTGCAATCTCCTCCATCTCTTCGGTTTTCGTAATGCTTTGAAGCATCCCGATATCAATCCGCCCCGTGCGCTTTTTCCTGGTTCCGCCAAAAACGCCGATCTCCTTCTTGTCCATTTCCAGAAATTCAGTTAGGCGTTCCTTCCATTGGTCAAGAAGTTGCTGCCTGTGGACAAGGATAAGGGTGGAGACTTTCCTTTCTGAGATAAGAGCGCATCCCATGACGGTCTTCCCTGCGCCTGGAGGTGCAACCAGTACCCCGCATTCGTGGGGCTTCATAATATTGACGCTTTTTGCTTGTTCTTGAGTAAGTTCACCTTTAAACGTTGTCTTGATCCTTTTTCTCGACAGCCTCTCATCTCGTATGACTACCTGAGCCCCAGCCTCTCTCAGGATTTTAGTGACTGAATCCAGTGTTCCGCGAGGAAGGATAATTTCATCAGGGCGCATCTCGCCTGAGAATATGAACCTTGGCTCAGGATATGTCTGCATCCTCATGCGTTGGCGCCGGTAAAATTCAGGATTTGCAAAGGAAGCAGTGCGCCTTAGCCTGTTTACGATCTTGCCTGGCAGTCCTTCAAGTGGGATATGGAGTTGAGAGTTCAACCTCAATTCAAATGGCCCGTTAAGAAGTCCTGCAATTGAATCTTTCTTTAAATCAACAGATGATTCCAGGACATTCTGGTCCGTAATCCATGAAATATCGTCAAAACCTTCCTCTGCTTTAGATTGCGGCTTTGACGGCAAGTAGCCGCTTACCAGAGACCGCAACTCCACCAATGACAATCTTCTGGCCTCTGCCAGACAGCCCCACTGATCTGGAATAGCATTAAGGTCTTTGTCGAGAAAACAGGTATTTCCTTGTTCACGGGGTTGTTTTTGAAGCGGCAGAGCGATCAGATTCCCGAAGCCGCCTTTAGGAAGATAGTCCTGGTTTGGAAAGAAGCGGTCAAAAGACTCAAGGCTCATACTGGGCCTGTATTCACTGCACTTTGAAAGGATAACTGTTCCAAGAAGCCGCGCAAGCCTTGCAGGGACCGGCTCCTGGAAAAATATCCAAGCGTGCGCGCCAGCCCCTGATCGCGACCTTTCAACTGCAACATCCACTCCCATAGACCGGGCTGCATTCCTATAACTTTTCACATCTTCCTGCCAACCATCCCCGTCAAAGTCACAAGCAAGGAAGACACAACTATCACCGGCACTAATAGCGTATGTCCCAATAGTTGCAGTACCCCTAAGGTGGGTCTCTACAGCAACAGCATCAAGCTTCAGGAATGACCGACCTTGGCAGTCTGAGCATTTGACCTTTGGCTTTCCGCAGACACCGCGAACCCATTCATGGGCACAGACCGGAGAATACCCCTTTGTCCCTTTTGATCTGTTCTCCCATAGTTTGGGATAAACATCATCCCGGCAGCGGAACAGTTTTAAAAACAGATTAATTTTTTCGCTTGTGGTGGCAGGCGCGGAAGTTAGTGCTGGTAAACCAAGGAGTGGAGTTTCTTTTTCTGGAATTGTAGTGGATTGAAGCCTGGAAAGCTCGCTGAGCAGATCGCTCTTTTCTTTCTCGAGGTCGGAAATGCGTCTTTCAATTTCGTGGGTTCGCTTTTCGCGTTCAGATTCTGTGTGGATTTCGATATGCAAATCCGTCCCTGAGATCGGTTTTATAAATCAACTGCATCACGCAATTGTTTACTTCGTTCCCCTCGCAATTGCCACCTTCCCGGTCCTTACAACTTCCTTTATCCCCATAGGCAGGAGAAGGTCTATGAGTGCCTTTATCTTACCCTCGTCACCAGTTATCTCAATGGTGTAGGCCTTCGAGCTCACGTCAACAACCTTTCCCCGGAAGATGTCGACTATGGAGAGCACCTCTGAGCGGTTTTTGTCGTCAACAGATACCTTGATAAGGGCCATCTCTCTCTCAACGCACTCGCCCTTCTGGAAGTCTATCACCTTGATGACGTTTATGAGCTTGTTGAGCTGCTTCATAATCTGCTCAAGGATCTGCTCATTTCCCCTGGTAACTATCGTCATCCTTGATACAGTCGGGTCCAGCGTCTCTGCAACACTTAGAGACTCTATATTAAATCCCCTTCCACTGAAAAGCCCGGCAACCCTTGATAGGACACCGAATTCGTTTTCTACTAGAACTGATATAGTGTGACGCATATATATCTCCTACGATTTAGCCTACTTCCTGTTTAATCATATTGATCTTATTTTTTAAATCCTTCATGTCCGCCTGAATGACTTTCCATATCCTTCCTAAGTTCACGCCGAAATATTCATGGATAACTACATCTCTCATTCCCGCAATCTGCTTCCAGGGTATTTCTGAATACTTGTCTCTAACATCCTGCGGAATGTTTTTTACGGCCTCTCCTATGATTTCCAAACGCCTCAGTACCGCATCCTGTTTTTCATTATTCCCATAAAACTCAGCCTCATCAAGGTCTTTGACATATTCTTCAATCCTGGAGATGCTTTCCAATATATCCTCAATGTAGACCTTTATGTCTCTTTTCATAGAATCCTGACTTCTTCTTTCAGAATCCTGTCTTTGAGCAACGGCTTAAGAGTATCATATTCTACCAGATCAACTTTCTTCCCCAGTCTCTCTTCGATTTCCAGCTTGATCCCGACAAAATCAAGGAGGCTCAGGTCTTTACTCAGTTCAACCAAAATATCTATATCGCTACCTTCCGTCATTTCCTCTCTTACCAGAGAGCCGAACAGTCCTGCCCGTTTTGCCCCGTGGTGGCGCAGTATAGGCAACACCGTTTGCTTGATTTCTTCAATTTGAGAATTCATTAAATTTTATCCATTTCGATCTCACACCAACAGCATCTTGCTCAAGGGCTGACCTGCCGGAACCATGGGATAGACCCCTTCCTCAGGGTCCACCTGGAAGTCCATGAACACAGGCCTGTCCTTGACCTTTAGAGCCTCTTTTATAATCTTTTCCACCTCGTCCACCTTCTTTGCCCTCAGTCCAACGGCCCCATAAGCCTCAGCCACCTTAACAAAGTCCGGGGTGGTGTCTATGCAGGTGTATGAGTACCTCCTGTGGAAGAACAGTTCCTGCCACTGCCTGACCATACCGAGGAAATGGTTGTTAAGTATCGCCACCTTCACAGGTATCCTGTACTGTACCGCTGTGGCAAGCTCCTGGATGTTCATCTGGATGCTTCCGTCCCCGGCCATGCATATAACGGTCTTCTTTGGGTTTGCCACCTGGGCCCCAATGGCAGCAGGGAACCCGAAACCCATGGTCCCAAGGCCACCTGATGTAACAAATGTCCTTGGCTTATTGAAGGGGAAGAACTGGGCGGTCCACATCTGGTTCTGTCCAACCTCTGTGGTTATGATGGCATCCCCTTTGGTGAGCTCATATATCTTCTCAATGACGTACTGGGGCTTGATAGGTCCCTTCTTGTCCTGCTTGTACCCCATAGGATGCGTCTTGTCCCATTCCTCTATCTGGGCCAGCCACTGCTTTCTCTCGCCCTTCCACTTCCCCTTGTCGTCTTTAACCAGTTCATTCATCTTTGTAAGGACATTTTTCACATCCCCGACAATAGGCACGTCAACCCTTACGTTCTTGCTGATGGATGTCGGGTCTATGTCTATATGTATTATCTTGGCATTAGGGGCAAATTCGGCAATCTTTCCCGTAACCCTGTCGTCAAACCTGGCCCCAATGGCAACCAGGAGGTCGCAGTGGGTTACTGCCATGTTGGCCCTGTAAGTCCCGTGCATCCCCAGCATCCCGAGGGAGAGCTTCTCCTTAGCGGGATAGGCCCCAAGCCCCATGAGTGTCATGGTTATTGGGAGCTGGAGCTTGTTTACAAACCTTGTCAGCTCATCCGAGGCATTGGAGAGTATGACCCCTCCTCCAGTGTACAGAAGCGGCCTCTTGGCCTCAAGGATCATGGACACAGCCTGCTTTATCTGGCCGGGATGCCCGGTATATGTCGGGTTGTAGCTCCTCAGCTTTACCTCTTCAGGATAGTGATATTCAGTGCTGTCTATCATAACGTCCTTCGGCAGGTCTATAAGCACCGGCCCAGGCCTTCCTGTCCTTGCAATGTAGAAGGACTCTTTTATTATCCTTGCCAGGTCCTTTACATCCTTTACAAGGTAGTTATGTTTGGTGCACGGCCTTGTGATGCCGACTATATCCGCCTCCTGGAAGGCGTCATTCCCTATGAGCATGGTGGGAACCTGCCCTGTCAGAACAACCATTGGTATGGAATCCATATATGCCGTTGCAACGCCTGTAACAATATTAGTTGCTCCAGGCCCTGAAGTGGCAAGGCATACGCCTACCTTTCCTGTAGACCTTGCATAACCGTCTGCTGCGTGAGCAGCCCCCTGCTCGTGCCTCACAAGGATGTGCTTTATCGGGTAGTTCAGCAGCTCATCATATATATTGAGAACTGCCCCGCCGGGGTAGCCGAATATGGTGTCAACCCCTTCCTTCATCAGGCTCTCTATAAGTATCTGCGCACCTGTCTTTTTCACAACCTCTCCCTCCTGTGGTGGGCACAGCCCACCCTACCTCTGCTGATCACTGACCACTGGCCACTGACAACTATTTTACTACTGCCCCTGTATTTGCTGATGTGACTACCTTTGCATACCTGGCAAGCCAGCCGCTCTTTATCTTTGGTTCCGGGGCCTTCCAGGACTCTAAGCGCCTCTTTATCTCTTCGTCGGAGACCTTGAGGCTTATCTGCCTGTTGGGTATGTCTATCTCTATCTCGTCCCCCTCTTTGACTATGGCAATAGGCCCGCCTTCCATCGCCTCAGGGGATATATGTCCTATGCACGGACCCCTTGTACCGCCGGAGAAGCGTCCATCGGTTATAAGGGCCACCGAGTCGGAAAGTCCCATACCTGTGATGGTCGCAGTAGGGGCCAGCATCTCCCTCATACCTGGGCCACCCTTGGGTCCTTCATATCTTATGACTACGACATCTCCTGCCTTTATCTGGTTGGCAAGTATCGCCTCCATCGCCTTTTCCTCGGAGTCAAAGCACTTTGCCTTTCCTGTGAACCTCTTCATCTTTTCGCTTACGGCTGTCTGCTTTACGACAGCTCCATCAGGGGCCAGATTCCCTTTCAGGACAGCAATTCCGCCTTCCTTGTAATATGCATTTTCAAGAGTCCTTATCACATCGCTGTCTATGACCCTTCCGGCCTCTGAAATCTCTTTTATGCTCTTCTGAGAGACCGTTATATTGTCCTTAAGCATCTCCTTCAGCCTGTTCATGACAGCAGGGATTCCGCCTGCATAGTCCAGGTCCTCCATGAAGTGGTCCCCAGCAGGCTCCAGCTTCACGATGTTCGGAGTCTCCTTGCTCAGCTTATCAAAAAGCTCTAAAGGTAGCTCTATCCCGGCGTCATGGGCAATAGCTGGTATGTGAAGGGCAGTATTTGTTGAACCTCCGAGGGCAAGATCGACCCTTATGGCGTTTTCAAATGCCTCCATTGTCATGATCTTCCTTGGGGTCAGGTCCTCCTCCACCATTCCTACGATCCTCACACCGGAATCAAAGGCTATCCTTCTCTTGTCAGCAGTCCCTTCCAGTGCGGTAGCGCATCCGGCAAGGGACATCCCCAGGGTCTCAGTGACGCAGGCCATGGTGTTGGCCGTATACATCCCCTGACATGAACCTCCTCCAGGGCAAGCGCACATCTCCAGGTCCGCCAGCTCTTCGCCTGTTATCTGCTTGTTCTTGAATCTCCCTATGGCCTCGTAAGTGTCCCTCACAAAGGAACGCCTCTTCATCCTGTACATACCGGTGTGCATAGGGCCTGCTGTAACTACAATGGACGGGACATTTATCCTTGCCGCAGCCATAAGCATCCCAGGCGTTATCTTGTCGCAGTTTGTCAGAAGGACAAGGCCGTCCAGGGCGTGGGCCATGGCAACTGATTCGATCATGTCCGCGATCAGCTCCCTTGATGGAAGGGAGTAGTGCATACCTGTGTGACCCATGGCTATACCGTCGCATATGGCAGGAACTCCAAAGAGGAAGGCATGCCCTCCGCCTGTATGGACTCCCTTTTCAATAAACCTTTCCAGGGTCCTCATCCCGATGTGGCCCGGTACAAGGTCGTTAAAGGACGTGGCAATACCGATAAACGGCCTCTTCAGCTCCTCTTTTGTAAGTCCTGTGGCGTAAAGCAGCGCCCTGTGCGGGACCCTCTCCAGACCCTTCTTTATCCTGTCGCTTCTCATATCCACCCCATAACACCTTTATAATATGAATGATAGGTGTTAAAATTAATACATTTCAGGGTGGAAAGTCAACAACTGTTTAACAAAAACCTCAACCAGATGTAACGAAGGTATGGTATATTCCCTTAGCAAAACAAAGGGGGTGAGAACATGGTTATAGGAATCCCGAAGGAAATAAAAGTAGAAGAGTACAGGATCGGGATAGTCCCTGCCGGGGTGAAGGTCCTGGTTGATGAGGGGCATAAGGTTCTTATAGAGGCAGGTGCAGGGAGAGGAAGCGGGATAAGTGATGAGGAGTTTACGGCATCAGGAGCTGAGATGGTCTCATCTGCCAAGGATATCTATGATGCCTCAGACATGGTCATGAAGGTCAAGGAGCCTCAGCCCTCTGAATTTAATCTATTGAGAGAGGGCCAGATACTTTATACTTATCTGCACCTTGCAGCAGAGCCTGATGTTACAAAGGCCATCCTTGAAAGGAAGGTAAAGGCCGTTGCATATGAGACCATAGAGCTTCCTGACGGAAGCCTCCCGCTGCTTAAGCCTATGAGCGAGGTTGCAGGAAGGATGTCTGTCCAGGTTGGGGCCTATTTTTTACAGGAGAATAACGGAGGACGTGGAGTGCTTCTCGGAGGAGTGCCCGGTGTTGCGCCAGGCAAGGTCACGATCCTTGGCGCGGGTGTGGTCGGATTGAATGCCCTGAAGATGGCAGTTGGGATGGGAGCGCAGGTAATCATCTTAAACAGAGGAACGGATAAGCTGGCCCATATCGATGATCTTTACAATGGAAGGGTCGTAACCCTCTCATCAAATAAGCATAATATAGAGGAATCTGTGCTGGACTCCGACCTGGTAATCGGTGCCGTTCTCCTCGCTGGAGCCAGGGCGCCGCGCCTTGTTACAAGGGAGATAGTATCAAGGATGAAGAAGGGCTCTGTCATAGTGGATGTCTCCATAGACCAGGGTGGATGCATAGAGACATCCAAGAGGACCACCCACAAAGACCCTGTCTACAAGGTTGACGGAGTTACCCATTACTGCGTGGCAAACATGCCGGGAGCAGTTCCGAGGACTTCCACATTTGCACTGACAAATGCAACACTGCCTTATGCCTTAAAGATAGCCAACCTTGGGATAGAAGAGGCCGCAAGAAAAGATGCAGCCCTCGAAAAAGGGATAAATACCTATGACAGCAAGCTGACAAACCGGCCTGTGGCCGAGGCGCTGGGGATGAAATATGAGGATTTGAATTGGTAGGGTGGGCTGTGCCCAGTGTTAGATCGACGAGCTATCAGTAAACCTCTTCGTGATGCCCTACATCTATCAGAATGAACTCCTCTCCAATGACTGTGAAGGACAACACGAGTCGATATGAATATGTTATGGACACCGCATGCTTGTCGCTGAATTTACCTTTTAGCTTGTGAAGTCGGAGGGATGCATGGAAAGGGTCTAATTCGAGTAGTCTTAAGATCTTTTTGTATTTTTCTATAAGTTCAGAATGTTTCCTGATAAAACTCTGTTCTCTTTTCAGAAATGTCTCGGTAAATATGAGCTTGTGCATCAGATGCCGATCTTCTTAAAATGCTTTTCCGCCGTGTCTACCGTGTATCTCTTTTTTTTGTAGTCCTCTTCAGCATCCCTTATTGCAGTTTCAAGCTCCGATTCTTTCAGCCGTTCGTATTCATCCACGGTCAGCATAACGAACTTTGTCTTCCCTCTTACGGACACAAAGACCTCCTCGTCAGACTGGAGGGATTTCTCAATAAACGCCACCCCTTTTGTCTTCAATTCATTCGCACTAATAAGCATACTATTAACCTCGCTATTTAAAAGACTAATTACAGCCTTAATTATAATGCAAAAGGAATTTTAGTCAACTGAAATAAGGAACTTTTTCATTCAAATCATTTACATCTTGTCATAGGTTTTGGCATAGGTCGTAAAGGGGGGGCTGCACCCGCCACTAAGCCGACGAATTAAGACTTACGCATTTCTCCGCGCCTCTGCGGTTCAAAAATAGCGCCTCATTGTAGTATTCTCAGAGGTTTGAGGCCAAAATAGTTCCATCTAATTATTGACAAACCACTTATCAAACCATATATTGCAGTAAAGTTTGCAAACATCTTGCACGCATAACTGTGAAAAGAGATGCTATTGCGGTTATTAAGTTAAATGGGATGTCCCTACTGTTTCCGGGTGGGTTAATAGGGGAAGTGTCCCTCTATTTCCCCTGGGCTTGAAGAGGCCGCAAGAAAAGATGCGGCCCTCGCAAAAGGGATAAATACATATGACGGCAAGCTGACAAACAAGCCTGTGGCCGAGTCGCTGGGGATGAAATACGAGGAGTTGAAGTCGTAGGCCATACCTTGACATGAGGAGTAAAGCGGTTACCCCTCTTTAGGGTAAGAGGGCGCTAAGGGGCCTTAAAGGCTGGAAATTTGGAAAATGAATATGGTATTATATCCGCGGAATTTCCGGCTATCACTCGAACAGTGAATATATCCGAAACCAGATACTAACTTAATGAGTAGTCGCTTCGCGGCATCTCCGGTGGTCACTATGCCCTTCAGCACCGATTATTCGGTACTTCTAGACCTCCTTATTAGGCTTGTGCAGTCGCAAGCCGGGAAAAAAATCAAGTCTGATGAAGAATGGTTGAACGACGCCCAAACCCTTTCGATCAAGCTGTTTCGACATCTCGTTTCTATGCAGACGCTTGCCGACGGGGCAACCATAGAGCAGGACGGCGTTCCAACAGTGTTCTTTATCGACCACTCATCAGTGAAGGTCGTCGCACGTGCAGCGCTTGAGACCTATCTCGTATTCTTCTATTTGTACGGAAGCGCAGACCGCAGTGTGTCCGAATTCAGGCACAAGACATGGTGCCTTGGCGGCCTAATGGACCGTCAGCAGTTTCATGCCTCAACTGAAGAACTTCGGACCGTCCAAACAACCGAGAAACAAATGATCGAAGAACTCAAGTCCGAGATCGCGGCTGCGCCACACATTCAACAGTATACACAGAAGCAGCGAGCGAAGTTACTCGAAGGGGAATGGCGAATCGGAAAGGGCTGGTCGGATCTCAGCGTTCAGGCAGGCTTTCACGAGAAATACTTCAAGAACATCTACAGCTACCTCTGCGGCTACTCCCACTCAAGCTACCTAAGCGCGTTACAGGTCGGCCAGGCACAGTCGATCGAAGATCAAAAAATGCTCACTCTGTCAATCTTGGGCATTGGCGTTGTCATCATGGCTCACTTCGCTTTCACCTACTCCAGCGCGTTCAGTTCTGCAGGCCCAGTTCTCTCAGCTAATGCAGAGACAAAGGGTGTTGCGGAGAAATGGCGCTTTGGTCCTAAAGACATGGCTCCGATTTATGACCGCTAACCCGTCTATAAAAATATACCATGACGTACTTATTCCCAAATATTGCCCTTCCCTTAATGCCTTCACACCAGCTCAATAAATTCCGCAGCGTTGACAATCTTTATATTGCCATAGCTCTTTAGATCCAGCAGGTGTTTGTCGCCGGAAACTATGTAATCTGCATCGGCAGCAAGGGCGCATTCTATAAAGACATCATCGTCCGGGTCGTCTTTCACAATTTTAATGCTTTTATCAGGATAAACAGTATCGGAGATTGCTTCCAGTTCGCGTTCTACAGCCAACAACCGGGGTGCGGTAAACCGGAATTTACGGCCGCCAAGTATCTCCCTTATCTCTTCAAACATAGGTTCGGAAAAGAATAAACTGATTTTACCTTCAATGGCGAGATTCAAAACCCTTCTTGGTTTGCCGCCAAAAACGATGGCTGATATAACGACATTGGTATCCAGAATGGCCTTGATCAATGGCGAGTCTTCTTTCTTGAGCGATGTTTTTTGATCTCTGCCTCGATATCCTCTTCTTTCAATCCTAACCCAGTCCTCTGTTCATCACCCAGAGAAAAGATGTCATCCCACCGTTTTCTGCGGTCAAGATAAAGTCTCGCAGCTTCCCTAATGAATTCGGAACGGCTCCGGAACTCATTTTTAGCAGCCTTATCTATTTCTTTCAACAGATCCTTTTGAAATGCAATATTAACGGTACTTGTCTGCATGATTCCTCCATCCGGCCTATCTTTTCTAAGGTCTATTATATACAAACATTGTATACTGTCAATTGTTTTTGCAGCTTCTTTACTCCTCAACCCGTCTCCACACCTCCGAATCAATCTGCACTAACGAATCCAATGTAACATCGGCGATAGCGAACCGCCGGTCATGTCTGACCCCTTCATACGGCACAGCTATGCATTTCATCTTTGCGGCCTTGGCAGCCAAGACCCCGTTAAGGGAGTCTTCTATGGCAAGGCACTTGACAGGGGCGACATTGAGCCTTTTTGCAGCAGATATGTAGACAGCGGGATGGGGTTTCCCGTACTCTTCCTCCTGGGCGGAGTATATCTCTTCAAACTCCTTCATCAACCCGAATTTCTCCAATACAGTGTTGATTATTTCGTATGAGGAGGAAGAGGCCAGGGCTATCTTTACATCCTTAGACCTCACAAAATCCAGCGACTCTTTAACCCCTTCCATCAAGCTCCCCTTTTCCTTTATCAGTTCGATCAGCTCCCTTATTATTGCCGATGTGATCTCAATCCTTGAAGGACCATCCCACGGGGACCTCCTGAACCAGTAGTCAACCACCTCGTCAGTCCTCATCCCCATGACCTTCATGCAATCTTCCCTGGTGAGGTTTATATTCACGGACTTGAATACAGATATCTCCGCCTCCTGCCAGAGAGGCTCGGAGTCTATAATCAGCCCGTCCATATCGTAGATTACAGCTTTTATCATTTGCTTCCTCTCAAACCTTTAAATCCCAAAGGCAATAGACACAGATTAACACCGATAAAAGCTTATGGTTTGCACAGTTAGAGTTATTCGGCTTCTTTACCAAAATGGAGATCATTTAGCCTTTATTTCTGTGAAAAATCATAGTTAATCTGTGTAAATCTGTGTCCAAAATGCTTTTTAAGGTTAAATGCATTTTTGGGTTAATAATATCAGCAAAGATGAAATTGATGAAGCAAAAAAACTGCGATGCTGCTTGACAGGCACAGGATAAGTAGCTATCTTAAAAACCACTCTGATAATATTATGGAACGTTACCTCGACCTCTTCATAAATTACCTCATCGTCGAAAAAGGCCTCTCAAAGAACACCATTGAAGCCTACAGCCGGGACATTCTGGGGTATATAAATTACCTTTCAAAGATGAAGGTTTCCGATATAGGCGCCGTTGCCCCCCTTGATATTGTAAAATATATTGGTAGTCTCAGGGACGGAGGTATATCACCAAGGTCTTCGTCCAGGAAGCTCACAGCCGTAAGGATGTTCTATAGGTTCCTGAATACCGAGGGATACATAAAAAACAACCCCACCCTCCTGGTAGAATTACCAAAGGGGATATCAAGGCTTCCCAAGGCCGCTTCTCTTGATGATGTTGACAGGCTCCTCTCTTCGCCAGACACAAAGACTTCTTTGGGCCAGAGAGACAAGGCGATGCTGGAACTGCTATATGCCACTGGTATCCGGGTATCGGAACTGGTGTCCCTTAAGGTCGCAGACGTTAATCTCGATGTCGGTTACCTGATGGCATTTGGCAAAGGTTCAAAGGAAAGGATTATTCCTATGGGGGAGTCGGCCCAGGAATGGGTAAAGAATTACATCTCTGATGGAAGGGTAAAACTGCACAAGGGGCAATCCGAATACCTCTTCATTAACCGTTCAGGGAATGGCCTCACAAGGCAGGGCTTCTGGAAGATTATAAAGTCTTATGCAAGGAAGGCAAAGATATCTATGTCCATCACTCCCCACACCCTTCGCCACTCCTTTGCAACCCATCTTCTGGAAAGGGGCGCAGACCTCCGTTCCGTCCAGATGATGCTTGGTCATGCCGATATCTCAACGACCCAGATTTATACCCACATTACCGCCGAGAGGCTCAAAGAGATCCATAAAAAGCACCATCCGAGGGGATGAAATTATTATTTAAGGAGGCCGTATGATAAGACAGGTGGAGTATTTTGAAAAGCCGGGAAAGGAGAATTCCGAGAGGTGCATAGAGATAGTTGCGTCCCTCGTGGATGAAGGGTACAAACATCTGGTTGTTGCAACCACCGTCGGGGATACCGGAGTTGCCATGGCCAGGAGACTCCATGGGAAGGATGTGAACCTTGCCGTTGTCACCCATTCGGCAGGGTTTAAGGAACCTAACCAGTTCGAGCTCCTTCCTGAGAACAGGGATGAGATATTAAGGCTTGGTGGAAAGATTTATACAGGTACAATCCTTACCCACTCTATAGAGACTGCATTTTCGCAGAAGTTCCAGGGCCTTTACCCGTCCATGATTGTCGCCCAGTCCCTGCGCCGTTTCGGGGAAGGGGCAAAGGTCTGCTGCGAGATAGTAATGGAGGCGTGTGACGGAGGGCTCATTCCGGAGTTTGAAGAGGTCGTCGCCGTCGCGGGGACGGGTAGGGGGGCAGATACTGTCTGTATAATAAAGTCCGTTGCGTCAAAGAGGTTCCTGGAGCTGAAGGTCCTTGAGATACTGGCAAAGCCGAGGGGGTAGGGATGGGGATACCGATATTTCAGGTAGACGCATTTACGAACAGGCCGTTTTCAGGGAACCCTGCTGCTGTATGCATACTGTCTGAATCGAAAGATGAACTCTGGATGCAGGATGTGGCGAAGGAGATGAACCTTTCTGAAACAGCTTTTTTGAAGAGGGAAGGGGAGGGGTTCAACCTCCGGTGGTTTACACCTACTGTCGAGGTAGACCTATGCGGACATGCGACCCTGGCGAGCGCGCATATCCTGTGGGACGAGGGTTATCTGAGGCCTGATCAGCAAGTAAAATTTTATACGCGAAGCGGCATACTTACTGCCGAGCGTAATGGTGAATGGATTGCGCTCGACTTCCCGTCAGAGCCTGAAGAGGAGGCTGATGCCCCGTCGGAACTTATTAAGGCCCTGGGAATCACACCGATATATGTCGGCAAAAACCGTTTTGATTATCTTGTAGAGGTCGATTCAGAGGAGACAGTTCGGGATCTGAAACCTGATTTTCCATATCTGGCTAAAGTAGATACCAGAGGTATAATTGTCACAAGCCGGTCGTCTGCCAAAGGATATGATTTCGTCTCCCGCTTCTTTGCGCCAAGGGTTGGAATAAACGAAGACCCGGTAACAGGCTCAGCCCACTGCTGTCTGGCTCCTTTCTGGAAGTCCCGGCTTAAAAAGGATGAATTCACCGCATATCAGGCCTCATCACGTGGCGGTGAAGTTCGTGTCCGTGTGAACAAAGACCGCGTATATCTCTGCGGGCAGGCGCTCACGGTCCTGCGCGGGGAGCTTGTTTTACCATGAAGATGAAACCCAAAAGACCTCCGATTCCACCTGAAAGGCACGAGACAATACGCCGGCAGATAGAGGCCGTCCTTGAAGGGAACACCCTTTCGGCAAGGGATATATCTGTTGAGGTCGGGATATCGGAAAAAGATGTCTATGATCATCTTGAGCACATCCATAAGAGCGTTGACCGGGAAGGTGGCCGTCTTATCGTCACACCAGCGGAATGTAAGGAGTGCGGTTTTGTCTTCAGGAAGAGGGAGAGGCTTAAAAAGCCCGGCAAATGCCCTGTCTGCAACAGCGAGTCTATTGCAGAGCCGATGTTTACGATTGCCTCTTAACTTTTCTTCCCGTGGAACAATTCGCTACCAGCACCGGGATAGACCATCCTTTCCGAGTCAGGAGTCGGTCTTTCTACCATTGGCCACTTGTCAAAATGAGGCTCAGGGCCTTCCCCTGTGATCTCTGAAGGTTTTATGTCCCTCATGGCCGGCTGTTTGCGGACATCAATACCTTCCACATTGTGGCTGAACTCTATCGGGATTCCGTTCGGGTCATAGGCATAAATCGAGTGGATGAAGCCGTGGTCTATCACATCCGAAACTTCAAATCCTGCTGCGGATAGCCTGTCCTTCAATTCCCAGAGGTCATCCTCCGTTTCAACCCCGAAGGAGACATGATCAAAGATAAAAGGCCCCTTGACCGGCATCCCGTGGACCTTCTCAGGAACAGGCTTGACCCCTGTCCATTCGAAGAACGCAATGAGGTCGGTCTTTGATATCTCGAAAAAATAATGTCTGTACCCTGGCTGACCAAGACCTGCCACCAGCCTCATCCCCAATAAATCCCGCCAGAATCGTATGGTTTTATCCATATCCCCTGTAGCCATGGCCAGATGATTGACTCCATTGAACTTGATCATGCTGCGCCTCCCATTTTCAGTCTGTCTTAAAGTTATCACAGATATCTTCCTTGTCAATTACGACCGTCAGCTTCAATGTAAGCTTTCATTAGGCTCAATAGTAAATGCTTGAAAGCAACTTGATCTAAAGTACATTTATTTTCCTTGACTATATTCCATATGTGGAAAATAATTAGACCAACTACGACTGCATATTAAGAGGAGGTTGACATGTTGGCAGTAAAGGAGAGGATAATCAATGAAATTGACCGTCTGCCGGAAAGCTACCTGTCGGAGGTCTTTGACTTCATTCTGTTTTTAGAATCCAAAAAAGAGAAAACCCTAATGGCTAAGGCGTCTCAGCAGTTGTCTACAGCTTCCTTTGAAAAGATATGGGACAATGAGGAGGATGCTGTCTATGACAAGCTATGAACGAGGCGATATCGTTCTTGTCCCATTCCCCTTCTCAGATCAAGCAACCATCAAAAAGCGTCCAGCCGTAATCATAAGTTCCGATGCATACAACAATCTATCAGCAGACTGCGTCATCATGGCGGTCACAAGCCAGACAAGCAGAGTCTCCGGCGTAGGAGAATGCCTTATAGAGGGTTGGAATGATGCGGGTCTTTTGAAGCCATCGGCCATAAAGTCTGCCATATCAACGATTGAACGGACACTTATCCTGAAGAAATTAGGCAGACTCTCGCCAAGCGATTCTCGCTCTATGGATGAGGCTTTGAAGGACTTGCTGGATTTGGGGTAATTTAGGGGGACAGCAAATTCCTGTCAGCAGCAACTGCTCGTACTCCCGCTGCTGCAATCGCAGGAAGGCTCTCCGCCCGTTATCATCCCGTTGATTATAGCGCTGGCGCATCCTACGCCCGCATTTACGGATATGGCCCCGAATGCGCAGTTTATCATGCACGCCCCGCACTCCATGCAGAGGTCCCTGTCGTCTATTGCAGCCTTTTTCCCGTTCATTATAAAGACCTGATGAGGGCAGACCTCAATGCACCGGAAGCATCCTGTGCATTTTTCGGGAAAGAATTCGAGCGTTGTCACATTTGAAAGGTATCTCATAGAATTCCCCATTGTCCGAGTCTGGATATTACAAGCAACAAAAAAGATATCGCTGCTGCGGCCTTATACACCGGGAGAGCGTATCTAAGCTCCTTCTTTACCCCCGACATCCCTGTGAATGCTGTGGAGCCTGTGAACTGCAATGCTATGTAAGAACTCAGGAGGGGGAAGAAAAGGTATATAAAAGCAAGGAGGCTCTTATCCGTGATTCTTAGGATGCCTTGAGCAAGAAGGACAAAGATGAAACCCACTATCCACCCCTTCACTGCAAAGGCCCTGGACGGGACAAATGGAAGTGAGAGCGGCGTAAGAAACGCCCCGGAGAAGACCGATAGGAGGCCCAGCAGAAGAAACGGCCATCCGTTGACAGCGGCCTCCCTGAAAAATATCCCTGACGGTTGAAGCCCGAAGATGAGAAGGACAAAAAGTGCGTAAACAGGAAACTTCTTTAGGGCTGGTATCATCTCCATAGGCGTGAGGACCAGCCTGTCCAGCCATGTAAACCTTACAGTCCGCATCTCCTTTGTTGCATTATAACCCGAGGCTATATATGCCGGGATGTCTTTGGCATGAACGGGTCCATAATAAACTCTGAATCCGGTTTTCTTGCTCACTACATGGGCGGCTATCCCAGGCGCTCCAAGCTGGGGGAGAATAATCCTTTTGTGACTCACCACCTTGTCAAGATGAGCGTCTGAGATGCGTCTTATCAGTTCGTCTGTCCCGAAGGTCCTTTTTCCGGCAGCGCACCAGACGTTTATCCCTTTTGTATCAAGGACAATAACCCAGGCATTCATCCCCTTCAACGAGCTGCGCAGGATGTCGAAGCTAAGTTTATAATTGGCGCTTGCAAATACATCAGAGCCATTGTCCGGCCTCCCGACTGCATAAAGTCCTGGGGTTACAATATATGAATTACGGTACGAACTGACCCTGCACCTGATCTGTCCAAGGTAATCATCAATTAACCAATCGGTTGATACCGTTTGTACTATCGGAGGAACAAAATTTGAGGCAGAGGTTTCAGGCGCTTTTTTAGGAGGACAGCAAGACGACTCCTGGTAAAAAAGAGGCTCCTGTTCCATCTCTACCGAAGAGGCGCAGCAAGAGGTCTGCTTTCTGATATCTCCTATCCTTACCCTTTTCTTAACTCTTGGTTCTTCCATAGATCCCTAAAACTTATGATACTGACAGGGATAGAATTTGTCAAATCATCGCAGGCAAATTATCCCCCTTGACCTTAGACCGCTAATTTCATAGAATGTCGTTATGAAAAAATATTATGTCCTGGACACAAACGTCCTTCTCCACGATGTAAACTCCCTTTTTGCCTTCGAAGACAACGACCTTATAATCCCAATAGTGGCCATTGAGGAACTGGACAGGTTCAAGAAAGACCTGAACGAAATAGGCCGTAACGCTAGGCAGGTTTCAAGGATGCTTGACAACATGAGGTCTCAGGGACCTTTGTTTAAAGGGGTAAACCTTGAAAGTGGAGGTACTTTAAGAGTCTTTATCCCTTCATCCAAGACCAATCTCCTCCCGCCTGAGCTGATCATGGACAAGGCGGATAATCAGATACTGTCCGTTGCTATGGAGCTAAAGGAAAAGGGTGACAAGCCGGTCTGCCTTGTAACCAAAGATACGAACCTCAGGATCAAGGCTGATGTCCTGGGTCTCAGTGCAAGGGACTACGAGTCCGACAAGGTGGAGATAAGTGAGCTGTATGAGGGTTTTAGAACATTAGTGGTTACAAAGGACACAATAGACCATTATTATGCCGATGGATATCTTAAGTCGTCTGAAAAGGATTTGCATCCAAATGAAGGTGTCATCCTTGTTGATGAAGGCGACCCTAAGCATACGGCACTTAGCAGGTTCGATAAGGAAAAAGATTCCCTGATGCCGTTGAATCTTCCAAAGGAAGGGGTATGGGGAATTTATCCTAAGAATGCCGAGCAGAGATTTGCCCTGGACCTCCTTCTCGATGACTCGATAAAGCTTGTTTCCCTGGCAGGGAAGGCAGGTACAGGCAAGACATTGCTTGCCATCGCCGCCGGGTTGAAGAAGACTGCTGATGAGGAGGCTTATATAAGACTTCTGGTTTCACGACCCATCTTCCCCCTTGGGAAAGACATAGGGTATCTGCCTGGGGCCTTGGAGGAGAAGCTTTCGCCCTGGATGCAGCCGATTTTTGACAACCTGGAACTGATCTTCGGCCTTGATAAGAAGGAGAAGGGGAAACATTACAATTACAAGGAACTTGTAAACCAGGGGATACTGGTGCTGGAACCTCTTACATATATCAGGGGAAGAAGCATTCCCAAGCAGTATATGATTGTTGACGAGGCCCAGAATCTGACACCTCACGAGATAAAGACCATTATAACCAGGGCAGGCGATAATACCAAGATTGTCCTGACCGGAGACCCTTACCAGATCGACAATCCGTATATTGATTCATCCAGCAACGGCCTCTCATACGTTACTGAGAGGTTCAAGAATGAGGCTATAGCCGGCCATGTGACCCTCTCAAAGGGCGAAAGGTCAGAGCTGGCAGAGAGAGCGGCAAACCTGCTTTGATACCTTCACGAACCATGGACCTCAAATGCGAACAAACGAATTGAAGGCGCTGCAGAAGGTCCTTTCCTATTCCTTCAAGAATGAAGGGACTCTCCTCCAGGCACTGACCCATAAATCTTATGCAAATGAGAAAAAGGGGCCGCTCACGGATAACGAGCGGCTTGAGTTTTTGGGTGACGCGGTGCTTGACCTGGCCATCAGTCACCTTATCATGGAACAATTCCCCAACCTGCCTGAGGGGGAGATGTCCAAGCTCAGGGCATCAGTGGTCAATGAAAGCCACCTCGCCGTAATGGCAAAAGGGATCGGCCTTGACCAGTACCTGCTCCTCGGCCGCGGGGAAGAGCTCAGTGACGGCAGGAAAAAGCCTTCCATACTTGCAGACTCATTTGAGGCAGTCATTGCTGCTATATATATGGATGGGGGATTTGAAGAAGCCTTCAGGATTGTGTCCAGCCACTTCTCCAAACTCCTTTCTAAAACCGACCTCTACATTGACTATAAGACAAGGCTTCAGGAATTGACCCAGGAGAGGCTAAGATGCATGCCTGTATATAATTTGAAAACTACATCAGGTCCTGATCATGCAAGGATGTTCGAGGTGGAGCTGCAAATAGAAGGCAAGCTCTATGGGACAGGAAATGGGAAGACAAAGAAAGAGGCGGAACAGGAGGCGGCCAGAGAGGCCTTAGAAAACCTCGTAAGACGTAAGACGTTCTGACAGGCCTGAAGGCCTGTCTCTATAAAAAGGAGATAGTCATAGAAAAGCCATTCAAATCCGGTTTCATAGCAATAATAGGAAGGCCCAATGTTGGGAAATCCACACTGATGAACGCAATCCTTGGGGAGAAGTTGTCTATCATCTCAGACAGACCCCAGACCACAAGGAATAAGATCCTCGGAGTAAAAAATGTAGAGGGAGGGCAGCTCATATTCCTTGATACCCCAGGGATACACAAGGGAAAGTATCTCATGGATAGGCTTATGGTGAAGGAGGCCCTGTCAAGTATTGAAGGGACAGACCTGATCCTTGCCGTGGTGGATGCAGCAAGGCCTTTCACAGAAGAGGATGAGATGGTCCTCGAATCAGTGAAAGAGGCAAGGCCTCCCGCATTCCTTATAATAAACAAGGTGGACCTGATAAAGAAAGACCTGCTGTTGCCTCAGATTGCCAGATACTCCTCTTCTTACAATTTTCGGGAGATCGTCCCTCTATCAGCTGCCACTGGGGAAGGGACCGAGGAGCTTATAAGGATGATTAAAAACGCTCTCCCGGAAGGGCCCATGTACTTCCCGGAAGATACATTGACTGACAAGCCGATGAGGTTTGTGGCAGCCGAGATAATAAGGGAGAAGGCCATAAACCTGACCAGGGAGGAAATCCCCTATTCCATCGCCGTAATGGTGGAGGAGTTCAAGGAAAAGGAAAACCTCGTTTCTATCACTGCCACCATCTATGTGGAAAGGGATTCTCAAAAGGGTATAATTATAGGGAAGGGCGGAAATATGCTTAAGAGAATAGGGACAGAGGCCAGGAAGGAGATAGAAGGGGTCCTTGGCTGTAAGGTTTATCTGGAGCTATGGGTAAAGGTACGCAAGGAGTGGAGGAAGGACCCCAGCTTCCTAAAAGAGTTGGGGATTGAATAGTTTTTTTGTCATCCTGAGTGCAGCGAAGGATCTTGTTTTAGATTCTTCGCCTCAGGCTTAGATATGACAATACGGACTGGTTCGACAGGAGAAAACATGAACATTCCAAGTTTAGTAGCTGCTATCATATTTTTTATCTCAGCTATTTCTGTTTTTGCAGATGATATCCCGTCAAATGCAGGGGTTGTCACCTATGTAAAAGGGGTAGCCCAGAAGAAAGGGACTGCGGGCGAGGAGTGGGAGCGGGCGAAGGAAAACACAAACCTTGCTTCAGGGGATAAGATCAAGACCCTGGAGAAGACCAGGGCTGAGATAAGGTTGGAAGCAGGGACGGTAATAAGGCTTGATGAGAATACCACCGTTGACCTGGTCAAGCTGGTTGAAGAGTCACAGGGTAAGGTAGAGACGGACATAAAGATGGAACAGGGGAACCTCTGGGCAAAGGTAGGCAAGCTGGGCGAAAAAACAGAATTCAAGGTGGAGTCACCCATAGCAGGGGCATCAATCCGTGGGACCACATTCCGGGTCGAGGTTGCTCTCGGCGGCTCTACTCAGTTGAATGTCTATGAAGGGGCGGTAGAGGTATACAACCCGATGCAGAGGGCCAACGGGCCTGTAACTAGAATAGAGGCTCCGAGGGAGGTGGCAAAGCCAGGGTATGTGGAAGGGCCCAAGGAGGTCACCCTGCAGGAGTGGAGCTACATAGTAAGAAATATGCAGAAATTTACAATAAACCAGGCAGGGGTAAAAAAGATAGAGTCTTTCAAGAAGAATGACATGGATGAACAGAGCGATTGGGTCAGGTGGAACATGATGAGGGACAGGGAGATGGAAAAGAAAAAATAGTTTGTTGTTCTTAAGTCAAATATGGTATGATAATTCAAGGCTGCACTTTTCATATAATCTCAAATGGAGGCGCCTATGAAAAGATTCCTGCTATTCACCTTTCTTTCGGTTCTATTTCTAAGTACCAATGCCAGTGCATTAACCTCCACCTTCTCTGACACATGCGCGACCCTTTCCCTCACAGGGCCGAGTGTAGACCCGGGTTCCACTTACTACATAGAGGCATCTGGAAGGAACAACCTGGGGAGTTTTCATAATGCCTCCCTTTATATAGATGAGCACTATAGTGGATATTCCAGTTCCAGCGTTTTTGATCCATCTTTCACCCAAAACTTCGGAACTTTTACTGGAGCCCATACTTTCAAGCTCACCATTCTGTGTGGTCCGATTCACGATCTTAGCTGGCGATTTGTCGAACTTACTGTAGCAAGAAAGGACCTGAAGAAGATGGCGGCAGATATCTGCACAGTCATAAAGGATCTTCCAGGCGGCGCATTTAAGAACAACCCGGAACAGAGGAAGAATGCCTTCTGTAACAAGACGGATGAGGTGATACGACTCATTGAATACGCAGAGGCCAGTACAGACCCGACAGCCAAAAAACAATATTACCAGGAGGCGATAGACAAGCTTCTGAACGATATAGGAGCAAAGATGGACGGCTACTTAGTAGGTGGAGATCCAAAGGACGACTGGATAACCAATGAGGCGACCCAGCGCGATCTATACCCAAGTGTTCAGCAACTGGTCGGAGAGCTTGTGAATCTTCTTTAATGGAGGCTTGTATGAAAAAATATCTTTTATTCACCATTCTTGCACTTTTATTGTTAAACTCCAATTCCAACGCAACAACGGCCACATTCTCTGATACCTGCGCAAACCTTTCCCTGACAGGGCCGGATGCAGACCAGGGAAATGGATACTTTATAGACGCAGCTGGAAAGGTTAACTCAGGATACAGCTATTATGCCTGGTTCTATGTTGACGGAGCCTATAATTCGTACAATTACAGCTTCTTCAGTACCTCATTTACCAAGAGGTATGGCCCGTTTACGGGCCCCCATACCTTCAAGCTTATCATGCAGGGCGGAGGTTCGATGAACCTCTGCAAGAGATCGGTTGAGCTTGCAGTTGCTCCGAAGAAGAAAGATCCCAAGGAGATGGCAGCGGATATCTGCATTGCTATAGGTTCACTTCCGGACAGCTCGTTCAAGAACAACCCATCTCAGAGGAAGAACGCCTTCTGCGAGAAGACGGATGAGGTAATCGAGCTTATCGAGTATGCCGCAAACAGCACAGACCCTGTTGTCCAGGACCAGTTCTATCAGGATGCGATAGATAAACTCCAGAATGACATAGGAGCCAAGATGGACAGTTACGCAGGAGGAGAGAAGAATAACGACTGGGTTACTGATGAAAAGGCCCAGGAACCTATATATATGGATGTCCAGAAACTTATAAAAGAGCTACAGGAACTGCAGTAATTCCAATACAATCCCCTTGCCCTCCCCTCCCCTTCATCCCCTCCCACCAGGGGAGGGGAGTTTTTATGGTTGCATCTTTCCCCGCCCATCTGTTATTCTTAATACATGAAACCAATAGTTGCCATTGTAGGAAGACCGAACGTAGGGAAGTCCACCCTCTTTAACCGCATATCAGGAAGGAGGAAGGCTATTGTAGACGACATGCCCGGCGTAACCAGGGACAGGAACTATATAGACGTCACATGGGACGACCGCACCTTTACCCTGATAGATACAGGCGGTTTCGAACCAGAGTCAAAGGAAGATATTCTTGCTCAGATGAGGGAACAGGCGATGCTGGCTGTTGAAGAGGCCGATCTCATCATATTCCTTGCCGACGGCAAGGAGGGATTGACGCCTGAAGACCATGATGTAGCTGATCTTCTCAGGCGTTCTGAGAAACCTCTGGTGTTTGCCGTAAACAAGATAGACTCCCAAAAAAGGATGGAGGGCCTTTACGACTTTTACTCCCTTGGGTTGTCTGAGCCTTTCCCTGTGTCCGCCGAACACGGCATCGGAACAGGGGAGTTAATGGAAAGGGTTCTAAGCCTTATCCCTGAGTACAGGGAAGAACCTCTGTCCGAGGATCTAACAAGGCTTGCGGTTATCGGCAGGCCGAATGTAGGGAAGTCATCACTCATAAACAAATTGTTGGGTTACGAGAGGGTGATAGTAAGCGACATCCCTGGGACAACAAGGGATGCCATAGATACCCTGCTGACAGCTAACGACAAAAAGTACCTGCTCATAGACACAGCCGGAATAAGAAAGAAGGGGAGGGTAAGCCAGAAGCTTGAAAAGTTCACGGTAGTCCAGGCGCTTAGGAGCATGGAGCGGTGCGACGTGGTTCTGCTTCTCATAGATGCGGTAGAGGGCGTTACAGAGCAGGATACCAAGGTTGCGGGATATGCCCATGAAAAAGGGAAGGGTTGCGTTATTGTAGTAAACAAGTGGGACCTGATTGAAAAAGAGACAAAGACCTACGAGAAATACGTGGATGACGTCCGTTTCAAGCTCAAATATCTGGCTTATGCCCCTGTCATCTCCATATCTGCCCTGACAGGGCAGAGGGCCGTAAAGGTACTGGACGTCGTAGACAGTGTTTTCGCCGAATGCAATAAGAGGATTGGGACAGGGGTATTAAACAGGGCCTTTGAGGAGATGACAAAGGGGCATCTCCCCGGGCTGTTCAGGAACAGGACTGTGAAGTTCTATTATATAACACAGACCACTGTGAAGCCCCCGACCTTCACATTATTCACCAACTTCCCCGAAGGTATACATTTCTCCTATGAGAGGTACCTGGAAAACAAGCTCAGAGAGGCATTCGGGTTTGAGGGGACACCTATTAGGCTTCAGTTCAGGAAGAGGGGGTAGTAAACTGGGAGATGTCTGTTCAAGGAGATATCCTTTAACCGAGGTAGGCTTCCTTGACCTTCTCATTGCTTATAAGCCTTTGAGATTCGTCGTGGTGAACGACCCTTCCGGTTTCAAGGATGTATCCTCTGTGAGATACCTGAAGTGCTAAATGGGCATTTTGCTCAACCAGGAGAACGGTAACCCCCTCTTTGTTTATCTCCTGAATCACCTCAAATATCTTTTTGACGAATATGGGCGCCAGTCCAAGAGACGGTTCATCTAAGAGGAGGAGTTTGGGCTTGCCCATCAACGCCCTTCCTATGGCCAACATCTGCTGTTCACCGCCGCTCAGGGTAACCCCTGACTGATTTGACCTTTCTTTAAGGATAGGGAATATTCCATATACCCGGTCCAGCTCATCCTCAATATGGTCTCTTCTCAGATATGCGCCAAGGAGGAGGTTTTCCTTTACTGAAAGGCGCGGGAATATCCTCCTCCCTTCCGGGACATGCAATAGTCCCATTTTGACAATAGACTCAGGCGAAAGGGAGTCTATTGTCTTGCCTTCAAATTCAATCTGTCCTTTGGTTGGTTTGATTATACCGGAAATGGTCATGAGGGTCGTGGATTTGCCGGCCCCATTGGCCCCTATCAGGGAAACGATCTCGCCCTGATTTACTTCCAATGATATACTTTTCAGGGCCTCTATTTCAGAATAGTGAACATTGACCTTGGAGAGTTTAAGCATTAATCAGTTGTCAACGATCTTTTTCATCTCTTTCCCTACCTTAAAGAAGGGGAGTTTTTTTGGGGATACAGAAATAGACTCGCCTGTCTTTGGGTTCCTTCCTGTGTAAGAGCCGTACTCTCTCACCATAAAGCTTCCAAAACCCCTTATCTCTATCCGTTCTCCGGTCAATAAGGCATCAACCATGCTGTCGAATATGGTATTTATAACTTCTTCCGCCTTTTGCTTGGTAAGGTTCTCCTTTTTTGCCAAGGCGACTATAAGTTCAGACTTGTTCATATCTCCTCCAACTGCTTATTATTTCTGGAATATTATAACAGCGGCTCGTCTAGCGTCAAGCATTTTCTTTGAGCTGTTCGAGCGATGGTTTATGTTGACATCCACTCCATCCATGTGATATTTTTTGCCCTACTTTTGCCCTTTTATGAAGGATATTATGTAAAATGAGGGAAATTGTTCTTGACAGTTGGGGCGGTATTGAGAGAAGAGCCAATACAGGTATAAAGCCTGAGCTTCTCCAAGGGATCAGGGCTATTGCTGGATGGGGCGGCCTGATAATCCTTGATAAAGATATATGTGCAGTTGAGCTGACCAAGTCCCTCCTGGAAGTGGTGCAGAAAGAGTCCTGCGGGAAATGCACCCCCTGCCGGGTAGGTACCAAGGTCCTCCTGGACATGGTCACCGATATATCCCTGGGGAAGGGGACCTCTTCTGACATAGACAGGATATATGAACTCTCCGGCGGGATAAAGGACACGGCTCTTTGCGTATGGGGTGAGACCGCCCAGAATGCAGTAAAAGACAGCATTACCTATTTCAGGGAAGAGTACGAGGCGCACCTTAAAGAGAAGCGCTGCCAGCCCCTTTTTTACCAATCTATTACATCAGCCCCATGCCAGAATGCCTGCCCTGCCTACTGCGACCCGCCTGCCTATATAGAAGCTATTCTTGAGAGAAGGTTTAGCCAGGGGCGCGACATAGTCATGGAAACAATCCCGCTGCCAGGTGTCCTGGGAAGGGTCTGCTTCCATCCCTGTGAAACGGCATGCCAGAGGAACAAGTATGACGAGCCTATAGCCATATGCCAACTGAAGAGGGTCCTGGCAGACGAGGTAAGGAACTTCCCAAATAAGGAAGAAGAAGTTGACGGATGGAAGTTTAAGGGGAGGATCTCTAAGGAGGAGAGGAAGAAAAACGCTAAGGCAAAAGTGGCTATTGTGGGCAGCGGCCCTGCGGGCCTTGCCGTTGCTTATTACATGGCCCTCATAGGCTACAGGCCCACTGTATTTGAATCTCTTCCGGTCCTTGGGGGAATGCTCAGGGTCGGTATCCCTGATTTCAGGCTTCCCCAGGACATACTGGATGAAGAGATCCAGGAGATAGCAGATGAGGGGGTCGAGTTTAAGCTAAACACAAGGATAGGAGAGGACTTTACCATAGACGACCTTTTCAAGGATGCTTATGAGGCGGTGTTTGTGGCAGTCGGGGCTCATAAAGGTCTGAAGCTCGGGATTCCGGGGGAGGAGGAAAGCCCTAAAGGATATGTAGATGCAGCCAGCTTCCTTAGAAGGGTTTCGATGGGAGATCAGACTAAACCAGGTGACAAGGTTGTCGTCATCGGCGGCGGGAGTGTTGCCTTTGATGCTGTCAGGGATTGTGTGAGGATAGGGTGTAAGGAGTCCCATCTTGCATACAGGAGGACCAAGGATGAGGCCCCCGCAGGCCTCATAGAACTCCATGAGGCCGAACAGGAAGGGGCAACACTACACTTCCTGGCCGCTCCACTGAGGATTTTAATAAAAGACGGACAGATTACAGGGATAGAACTCCAGAGGATGGAACTTGGGCCCCCTGATGAAAAAGGGAGGCGGGCCCCTGTGCCGATAGAGGGTTCAACCTTCGTCATTGAATGCGACTCCGTAATAGCCGCCATTGGCCAAGAGCCTGAGACAGACTACTTTCGCGAGACCGGTCTTAATGTCTCAAGGAAAAAGACCTTTGAGGTGAACCCTGTTACCTTCGAGACCAACAGACCCGGTGTATATGCTGCAGGGGATGCTGTGCTTGGGCCTGCCACGGTTGTTGAGGCTATAGGTACCGGCCACAGGGCTGCCTTGCATATGGACAGGTATCTTAACGGTGGGAAGAGCTCTCCTGATGTTGAAAAGACTTATGAGGCGTTTATGCTCCAGGACAGGTTTAACAAGCTTATTCAGGAGCTGACAAAGATAGAAGGAAACTCCCTGGAGGCGGTAAAGGGTCGTTTCGGGGAGAGGATGCTCTGCATCCAGCATGAAGAGAGGGTCCCCGGTTTCAGGGAGATAGAGTGCGGCTTTCCCAGAGATTCATACATAAGGGAGGCCATGCGTTGCACAAGGTGCTATAGGAGTTTGGTGGTAGTGCCTGAATAAGCTTTTGACAAATCCACCTTCAAGAAAGATTCCTTAAACAGATCGGAGTCATTATCAATATATCAATGCCTGACCCCCTTGTTTCCCAGTATGAGGCAAGGCTTGAAGAAAAGTGGCATGGCATTGTTAGATATGACTGCTCTCATGGGTTCTTTCATCGAGATGTCTTGCATCCCAATGGAGACAAGGACAAGTATCCGATACCGATAACTAACCTTAATGATGCCCTTTTGTATGCCGAGCAGGACATCAAGGACAGATGGAAGTGGTATAGAGACAGGTTTAAGAAGGAGATGAAATGACAAAGAAAGAAACTATTGAAAAAAATATTGGGATGACGTTCGATTTCGTAAGATATCTCGTTGACCATCCAGAGATGGTTGATAATATTCCCAACGGTGCTGTAATAGAGTTTGTTGATAAGGAGATTGCTGTAAAAGAAACTCCTGTAAAGACAAGGAAAGAAAAAGCCGTTTCCTTCCAGGTCGAACATACCTTTAAGCCGATCAAACCGGTTTCACATCCAAGCCATAGTGCGTTATAGTTTGGGAGCATTCGCAACCATGAATGCTTTGCCAGAAGCGGTTTTGACGGCGATGGGGAGTGAATTGCAATAAGTAAGCTGTCCCCGGAAATCCCCAAGGGACTCTTACATAAGGGAGGCATTGCGTTGCACAAGGTGCTATAGGTCTCTTGTGGTAGTGCCGGAATAAGCTTTTGACAAATCCACCTTCAAGAAAGATTCCTTAAACAGATCGGAGTCATTATCAATATATCAATGCCTGACCCCCTTGTTTCCCTATACCCTTACACAGCCGATGGCAGCATATCAAGCCCTGCTGACGCTGCTAATGCGATGGGCAATCGATTACAGGAAGTGGCAGTTTGACAAAATAGACTGTACAGTGTAACTGTCATTCTGAGCAAGGCGAAGAATCTGATATCCTTCGTTTTACTCAGGGCGACAAATCACAGAAAGGAGGTGAAGCTGGTTGGTTGTATGAAATGCACTAAAATCAAAAAGGAGGTAAGGGAATGAAGCAAAATCGAATATTGCTCTGCGTTGTCTTGTTCCTGATGGTCTTCAACATCCTTGTTCCAGTCCTGCATGCACAACAGCCGCTGTCGGGGATGAGCGAAGAGGAGAGGAATAAGAAGATCAAGGATGCGATAGAGAAAAAAAGAAAGGAAATTGATGAGAAAAGGCATCCAAAAGTGGATCATAAGCTTACGGAATTGGAAGACGAATACAACAAGGGTGCGGAAGAGGCGGCCAAGAAGTTTAACGCCGGAGAGGTGCTGAAAGATGATAATGGTGTTGCCATAACTAAACTGGAGGATGCCGAAAAGAAAGGAGGTGGGGATACGGCGAAGGAATTCGCAAAAAAGAGAAAGATAAGGCTAAAAGAAAATAAGGTTAGCGTGGAAATAACCTTAGAAGGCGGGCTGACTGCGGATACGTTTGATAAAAAGGCTCTTGAGGCATACGGAGGGGAAGACATAGGTGGATGGGGTAGACGACTCTATGCAGATATTCCGATTGACAAAATCAGAAAAATTGCAGATGAAGTGGAAGGCGTCGCATGGATGAAAGCACTATCTTCAGTTTTACTGATAGACTCCTATCGAAGTGAGGGCCTGAGTAAAATAGGTTTTTCAAACTATAGTGCCGCGGGCATTAGAGGGACTGGTGTTAAGATAGCAGTGATAGACCTGGGGTTTGAAGGGGTATCTAATGCTATTTCAAATAGCGATTTATCCGAAAACATCATAAAGGTAGATTGCACAGATGCTTGTCATTCTGAGCAAGGCGAAGAATCCTTCGTTTTACTCAGGGCGACAAACCACAGAAAGGAGGTGAAACAGGTTTGATTGTAGAGGGATACTAAAATCAAAAAGGAGGTAAGGGAATGAAGCAAACTCGAATATTGCTCTGCGTTGTCTCGTTCCTGATTGTCTTCAACATCCTTGCGCCAGTTCTCCATGCACAGCAGCCGCTGTCGGGGATGAGCGAAGAGGAGAGGAACAAGAAGATCAAGGATGCGATACAAAAGCACAGGGAAGAAAAAGAAAAGACGAGGCATCCAAAGGTATCCACGGTGTTGACTGAGCTGGAAGACGAATACAACAGAGGCGCTGAAGAGGCGGAAAAAAAGTTTAATGCCGGAGAGGTGCTACACGATGAGAACGGGGCCGCCATTACTAAACTGGAGGATGCCAAAAAAAAGGGAGGGGGAGATGCTGCACAGAAACTTGCGAAGAGGAATGGCCGGGAGATAAAAGAGGGGAATAAGATATTTGTTATGATTACTTTAGATATTGGCCTATCTGGAGAGGCGTTTGATAAGCAGCTACTTGAACCATATGGTGTGGAAGATATTGGTAGAAGCAGCGGAAATTTTATAACTGCATACGTTCCAATTGATAAGATAAGGAAGATCGCCGATGAAGTGGAAGGGATCGTATGGATAGACGCACCAATTTCAATTCCGACACCAGACAACTTTAGAAGTGAAGGTCTGAGTAAGATAGGCTTTTCTAATTACAGTGCGGTAGGCATCACGGGTGCAGGAGTTAAGGTCGCTGTCATAGATGTAGAATTTGGAAGCTTGAACAATGCCATTAATAGTGGCGACCTTCCAAGTAACATAACAAAGGTGGATTGCACAGGGTCTTCTCATTCTGAGCAAGGCGAAGAGTCCTTCGCTTTACTCAGGGCGATAAATCTCCCCTGACCCCTCTTTTTCTAAAGAGGGGAAAATAGCCGAAAGGAGGTGAAACAGGTTTGATTGTAGAGTGACAATAAAATCAAAAAAGGAGGTAAGGGAATGAAGCAAAATCGAATATTGCTCTGCGTTGTCTTGTTCCAGATGATCTTCAACATCCTCGTTCCAGTCCTGTATGCACAGCAGCCGCTTTCGGAGATGAGCGAGGAGGAAAGGAATAAGAAGATCAAGGATGCGATAGAGCAGCACAGGAAAGAAAAGGAAAAAACCAGGCACCCCAAGGTAAGCTCTCTTTTGACGGATTTGGAGGACGAATACAACAAGGGAGCCGAAGAGGCAGCTAAAAAGTTTAATGCCGGGGAGGTGCTGCAAGACGAGAGCGGAGCCGTCATTACTAAACTGGAGGATGCCGAAAAGAAGGGAGGTGGCGATGCGGCAAAGAAATTTGCGAAGAGGAATGGAATAGAAATAAAAGACGGAAACAAAACCCCTGTGCGCATAACATTAGGAAATGGGCAAGCTGCTGAGACATTTGATAAAATACTCCTTGAGTCGTATGGTGGAGAGGATATAGGCGGATGGGGTAAATATATTGGTGCTGATATCCCTGTTGACAAATTAAGAAAGATCGCCGACGAGGTGGAAGGAATAATATGGATAGAGAGACCGACTCCGGCCGTTCCTGAATCTTTTCGTAGCGAAGGGTTAAGCAAGATCGGCTTTCAAAATTACAGCACCGCCGCTATTAGAGGATCCGGAGTTAAAATAGCTGTGATAGACATTGGTTTTAAATATCTATCTAATGCCATCTCAAATGGTGACCTTCCCGGCAATGTTACAAAGATAGATTGCACAAGCAGAAGCCTGGGTTGTAGGTCTGACACGTTTTCTGCAGAAGCAACTGAACACGCAAATTCCGGGGACAGCTTACTTATTTGTAACTACTCAGGTAGGGTGGCAGTGCCCGCCACACTGTCATCCCCGAGTGCTTTTATCGGGGATATGGTTTAAAGAAAAACCAGATGCCCGCTAAGAGACTGCCGGAATGACGTGTTCCGCTTGTTCTTGCTGTTGCTCCATTTTTAATGCATTTGCCCTGCTTGGGTTTCTCTTCTTCCTTGCCACAAAAGGGAATATTTTGATGCTTCCTGATATTTATGGTATAAAAGATATTAAGCAGAAAAATTAGGAGTAAAAAAATGGGACTTGTTAATGCCGTTATAACTTTAAAAAATCCAAGAATGCCTGAATTATCACCAGTAGAAGTAGATGCGCTTGCAGACACAGGGGCTGTCCATCTGTGCATTCCTGAACATGTTCGCATTCAATTGGAATTGGAGGAGATAGATAAGAAAGATGTCACCTTAGCTGATGGAAGTGAAAAGTTAGTTCCATATGTAGGCCCAATAGAGATTCGCTTTAAAAATCGTGTCGGATTTGCAGGGGCATTGGTTATGGGAGATCAGGTTTTATTAGGAGCGATCCCGATGGAAGATATGGATCTGGTTGTTATCCCGAAAACCAGAACGATTGATGTAAATCCCTGTAGTCCCAATATTGCCACATCGATTGCTAAATGAAACATCCATAAACCTTGTTCACAAAGAAAGATGAAAATTAACCCCACCCTCACCTTAATCCTCTCCCTGATGGAGAGGAAACTTTTTCGTTCTTTCCCCTTCATTCCACCCTTACCCAGCCCTGATTCTTCCTTGACACAACCGGAAAAATTATGATACGGTCATTCGCATTCTTTGCACCTTTGCGGCCATAGGTTATCGGATTAAACAATGATTGAACTTACCATAAATGATAAAAAGGTTTCTGTAGAAGCCAATACAACTATCCTTGACGCGGCAAGGTCTGTGGGGATCCATATCCCGACCCTTTGCGCTTACAAAGGCCTGACCCCCATCGGCGCTTGCAGGGTCTGCGTTGTGGAGGTTGCGGGGGAGAGGAAACCTGTGGCTTCATGCCATGTCCCTGCCATGAAGGGGATGGTGGTTAAGACCGACACACCGAGGCTGTGGGAGCTGAGGAAGATGATGGTGGAGCTTATCCTTGCTACCCATCCGCTGGAGTGCCCCGTGTGCGACAAGGGCGGGGAGTGCGAGCTTCAGGACATTACCCATGCCTTTGGGATAAAGGAGCCTAAGTATAAGCTTGACAATCCCAAGAGGACCAGGGTAGGCGCAAATCCCTTCCTCTACATAGACTTCCAGAGGTGCATCCAGTGCGTCCGTTGCGCCAGATATACTGAAGAGGTCGAGGGTGTAAAGGCATTTGACTATCACGGGAGCGGCGGATATTCATTCGAGATGGACAGGCACTTGGAGAGGGACCCTGAGGCAGAGTCCATCGCCGGCGTCATATCTGTCTGCCCTGTTGGGTCGCTCCTCAACCACCCTATGAAACTACATTCCATAAGGCCCTGGGAACTGACAAAGACCCAGACCACCTGCCCCCACTGCTCAGACGGATGCCAGCTGATTCTGAACACCGCCCATGAGGAGATATACAGGGTTACAGCCCCTTCAGAGACAGACTTTTCCCAGGGGCACCCGTGCCTGAGAGGGAGGTTCGGTTACGGCTTTGTCCATCATCCCTCAAGGTTGAAAGCCCCTTTGATCAATGTTGACGGTGTTCGAAAAGAGGTCAGCTGGGATTACGCCCTTACGCTTGCATCCTCAAAGATAAAGGAGATTAAGGAGTCATACGGTCCAGAGGCCATATGGGGGGTCCCGTCTCCAAGGTTAACCAATGAGGGACATCTTTCCTTTGCCTCCTTCTTTTCAGCCATCGGCGGAAAGGTAGCTCTTTCGGACGGGGTTGGGAATACGACCCTGTCCGGCGTCCGGGAGGTCATGGGCGAAGGATATATGAGGTCACTAAGCCTGATAGACGAAGCCGACCTTGTTATAGTAATTGGCGCAGACCTGACTGAGACCAATCCTTTCCTGGCCAACAGGGTAAGCCGTACTGCAAGGCTCAAGGAATCGAAGGCGGTTGTCATAAACCCGAGGAAGGTTGAACTAAGCAAGTCAGCATGGAGATGGCTGGCGCCCAAACCCGGGACTGAAGCCGCGTTACTGACCTTGATAGGGAAGAGGGTATCCGAAAGGTTGGGGAATGCGCCGGATTGGATAAGGGGGATCGATGAGGAGCACCTGGAATCCGTTACAGGCATCAGCAAGAAGCTGGTTGAAGAGGTGTCCTTTGCCCTGTTAAAGGCCGAAAGGCCCTGCATTGTTGTTGGTGATGACTTATCTTATAGCGACAACCGCTATATCGGGGTTGCTGCTGCAAACCTCCTGATACTTTCGGGAAGGTCTGATTCGGAAGTTTCCGGGGTATTCCCTGTTTTAAGCGAAAGCAACAGCTGGGGTGCAGTTACAATACATAAGGGCGCCGGAGAAATGGGAGCCCTGTACAAGGGTATAAAAGAAGGGAAGATAAAGGCCCTTTATATCTCAGGTGAGGACCTTATTGGTAATCGGTCTTCTGCGTGGGAAGAGGCATTAAGGTCTCTGGAACTTATTATAGTCCAGGATTCCAATATGACGAGGACCGCAGAAATGGCACACGTGGTTCTTCCAACCCTGACCTTCGCGGAGGCCGAGGGTACATACTCCGACCATAGAGGCATCTTAAGGCCCCTGAAGGCATCATTAAAGCCTTTAGCCGAGACAAAGCCGGGAGAAGAGATAATTACTGACCTGGCAGATAAGCTGGGGTGCAGTATGGAGTTCCAGCGTTTTGAAGGGATTGCTCATCAATCCAACAGCGCTTCCCCATTGAATACTGTCCCTGTTCCGATCTCTCCGGCCATCGGGCAGGATAAGGACTATCCATTCCTGCTCCTTACCGGCAAGAGGCTCTATGGCTCCTATACTTTATTCGAAAAGTGCAAACCTCTATGGGATTCTTCACCAGAGGGAATTCTGGAGATAAGTCCCCACGATGCAGGTAAACTCCATATAAACGAGGGTTGCAAGGTCAAGGCGACTTCAGAGACGGGAACTGTCGAGGCAAAGGTCTCCATAAAGGGTTCGGTCATGCCAGGGAATCTATATCTGCCCATACATCCCCTTAACGGTTCTCAGAAACTGATTTCACCAGATGGCGGCCCATGTCTTGTAAAGATTGAGGCAGTTCTATAATGGCAAACACCAATTCGCATTCAAATAACGACTTTGAGTGCTCAGGTATAATACCAAGTAAGCTTTCATTAATCTCAAGAGTAAATGTATGAAAGCAACTTGGTCTAAAAGGATAGGGTTGATCGCAGGCGCCGGTGATATGCCCTTTATATGGGCCAGGGCTGCAATGGGAAAAGGGGCAGAGGTTATTGCCGTTGCCATTGCAGAGGAGGCGAAAAAGGGGCTTGATGGGATCGTTAGCCGGCTCCATTCCTTCAGCGTTGGACAGGTAGGGAAAATCATAAAGACCATGAAGGATGAGGGGATAAAGGAGCTGGTCTTTATAGGGAAGGTCAACAAATCCCTAATCTTCAAGGATATAAAATTCGACCTCCGGGCCATCACCCTTATGGCAAGGCTGAAAGACAGGAAGGACGATACCATCATGCTCGCCATTGTTGACGAATTGAAGAAGGACGGCATTGATGTTATAGAACAGACCATCTTCCTTGAAGATATGATGCCTGGTCCCGGCGTCCTTACAAAGAGGAAACCGACCAAGGAAGAGACCGCAGACATGGAGTTCGGGATGGAGATGGCCAAAGGGATCGCGGGGCTTGACATAGGCCAGACAGTGATAGTTAAAGACAGGGCAGTTATAGCTGTTGAGGCGATAGAGGGGACGGACGAGGCGATAAAAAGGGGAGGGATCTTAGGTAGAGGCGGCATAGTCGTTGTCAAGGTGGCAAAGCCGAATCAGGACCTCAGGTTCGACATCCCGACTGTAGGGATGAATACTTTAAAATCGTTAATAGAGTCAGGAGGAAAGGCCCTTGCTTTAGAGGCAAACAAGACCTTTGTTGTTGATATAGAAGCGGTAGTAAAAGAGGCAGACAGGAACGGGATTGCGATAGTAGCGGTTTAAATAAAGGAGATATTATGCAGATTCCAATGGTAGATTTGAAGAGACAGTATTTAGAACTTAAGGCAGAGATAGACGAGGCAGTGCTGAAGGCGCTGGAGGCGGCCCAGTTCATCCTGGGGCCAAATGTCCAGAAGTTTGAAGAGGAGGCTGCTCAATACCTCGGAGTGAAACATGCCGTAGCGCTGGCCAATGGCACCGAAGCGCTGCATCTGGCAATTCTTGCCTGCGGCATAGGGCCCGGTGACGAGGTCATAACGACCCCATTTACATTCATAGCAACGGCAGAGGCCATTAGTTATGTCGGAGCGAAGCCTGTTTTCGTGGACATCCATCCTGATACGTTCAATATAGATGCCTCTAAGATTGAAGAGTACCTTGCAACTCATGATGCCTCAAAGGTAAAGGCCATCATCCCCGTCCATCTTTACGGCCAGGCTGCTGACATGGACCCCATAATGGCCATTGCAAAGAAGTACAACCTTAAGGTCATAGAGGACTGCGCCCAGTCTTTCGGCGGGGATTACAAGGGGAAGATGACAGGAGGTTTCGGGGAGTTCGGGTGCTTCTCCTTTTTCCCTTCCAAGAACCTGGGCTGCTACGGCGACGGTGGTATGGTGACTACCAACGACTCAGAGCTGGCAGAGAAAGTGAAGATGCTCAGGAACCACGGGAGTAAGGTCCGCTATTATCATTCCGTGATAGGGTACAACTCAAGGCTCGATGAGATCCAGGCTGCCATCCTGAGGGTGAAGCTCAAGAGGATGGACAGCTTCAATGCTCTGAGGAATAAAAATGCACATCTGTATTCAAAGTCGTTTGAGGGAACTGACGTCATAGCCCCTTACGAGGACGGGAACAGCATGCATGTCTATCATCAGTACACGATAAAGGTAAGGAACAGGGAGAGGATAATAGAGGCCCTTACAAAAGAGGGGATAGCTTCAGCGATTTACTACCCCGTGCCTCTTCATAAGCAGGAGGTTTATAAGAACGACTACCAGGGGCTTGTGCTTCAGAATACCGAAACGGTTTCCGAGCAGGTTATGTCTCTTCCGATATTCCCGGAACTGACGGAGGAGGAGATAGATAGGGTGGTATCTGTTGTCAAAGGTGCGATTTAATGTTTAGGGTAGGGGCGGTCCCTCTGTGGCCGCCCATTTTATTAATTATATTCTCTCTGTTTTTCAATATTTCTGCTTCCCTTGCAGAAGAAAGATACTCCCTTCTTGGCAATCTCAAGGAAGACTTCACTTACATCGCCACATCCCCGTCGAGGATGGACAGGAATAGCGCCCTTGTGACCCTTGGCATCATAGGTACAGGCGTGGTTCTTTACACCCAGGACGACAAGATCAGGGATTATGCCCAGGACCATCAGTCTTCATCCGCCGATAACATTTCCACAATAGCCGAGAAGTTCGGTAACGGTCTGTACGACCTTGCCTTCCTTGCCTTATACGGCGGCAGCGGCTATCTCCTTGAAAACGAAAAGATGCAGGAGACCTCTCTCCTTTCTTTTGAGTCTTTTATTGTCGCCAACACCATCGGGACCGTAGTCAAGACAGGGGCGGGACGGACGAGGCCAAATGAGGACGAAGGAAGCACCAAGTTTTCGCCATTTTCTTTCGATTCTGCCCACACCTCATTCCCTTCGGGTCACACCACCAGCGCATTTTCTATCGCATCGGTCTTTGCCGATGAGTACGACGAGCCCTGGGTCGATGTCACTGCCTACGGCCTTGCCTCTGCCGTTGCATTGCAAAGGGTTTATGACGACAAGCACTGGGCCTCCGATGTCTTTGCAGGAGCTGTTCTGGGAACGGTCGTCGGTAAGAGCGTTGTCTACCTTCATAAGGACAAAAAGGCAGGCAACGTCTATTTAGTCCCTATAACCATCCCGTCTGAGGGAAAGTACGGGATGGTGGCGGTTTTTAGATTTTAATCAAGGACAAGCCCCACCAGTTATCTCTTTTTTCTTGCCGAGCACCTAATTTAATACTAAATTAAATGCATAACATATTGCCAGATGGGGGCAAAGCATGTCTCTTGACCTTGTAGAAGATATCCTGTCGGTCACTGATTTAAAGCTAAGCGCACGGGAGATCCTTGAGCAGATACATCACACCGGTCGCCCGGTCGTGTTGACGGTCAGCGGCAAGGCAGATGCGGTGCTTATTTATGCGAAGGTTTATGAGAAGTATCTTAAGGCAAGCAATCTTGCAAGGCTCCTTGTCCCGGCGGAAGAGGATATCGCAGCAAAAAGGACACGGCCTGTCAGATGATTTCTGAAAGAGTCCAAGAATGTCCGCAAGATATCAGGTTAGGATCAACCATGATAGAAGAAGTCAAATAAAACTTTTTATTTTATCTGATAAGTTTTTTGAGAGGCTGAAAGTTTTTCTTAAAAGGTTAATGACGCACTTAACGACACATCTGTTCCCAAAAGGTAGCGCTTGTTACTCCCTGGATTCATTGCATAAATCCAAAAAAGCTTGAATAGTTGTTACTGAAAGGTAACACGTGCTTGTTTATAGCGATTCCCATTCCATAGTCCTCTGATCGCTCAAAAAAGTAAATATAGTAAACAAAATCAACGGGTTCCCGCTATGAAGTAGATTCCAAAAAAAGTGTTGGCATAGCCTTTGCACTTCTTCACGAGTCTAATTAAGCCCTTTTTGGGCAGGCAGCAAAAAAACCCGATAAATTACCAAATCTAACACTATAAGTGAGGCAAATATGGCTGGGTTTAAAACCTTTCTGAAGTCTGGTCATCCGGGTACTCTTTTCGCATCATTTCTGTATTTTGACTTCTGTTTTGCAATATGGGTCTTAAATGGCGCAATGGCGCCTTTTATAAGTGAGTCTTTCAATTTGACCCCTGCCCAGAAGGGATTCATGATATCTGTGCCTATAATGTCCGGCGCCCTCATGCGCTTTCCCCTGGGAATCCTGGCGCAGTATATAGGGAGAAAGAACGCTGCATTGCTGGAGATGGGCCTGATATCTATTGCCCTTGCTTACGGTTATTTCTTAGTTGACACATATTCTGAAGTGTTGAATATGGGAGTTCTCCTTGGCATAGCAGGAGCGAGCTTCGGGGTAGCTTTGTCCCTCGGTTCCGGCTGGTTCCCTCCAGAGAAGAAGGGGTTGGCGATGGGGATAGCTGGAGCAGGGAACAGCGGGACAGTCCTTGCTGTCTTGTTTGCTCCTCCTTTGGCTCAGGCTTATGGATGGTCAACAGTATATGGCCTTGCAGCATTTACGATGATGTTGCCTATGGTAGTAATGATGGTATTTGCAAAGGAGCCACCGGATAAAGAGCACCACTCACTTAAGGAGCTGTTAAAGTGTCTGGTGGAGAAGGATGGATGGGCTTTCAATTCCATGTATATAATAACCTTTGGCGGGTTTATCGGTCTTTCCAACTTCCTTCCTACATTTTTTCATGATCAGTTTGGAGTAACAAAGATCCAGGCCGGCCAGTTAACCATGCTGGCTGCCTTGATGGGAAGCGGTATCAGAGTAGTCGGAGGTTACATCTCTGATAGATGGGGCGGCGTCAATACATTGACCTTGGTCTATATTGCCGTTATCATTTTGATGATTGCGATTAGTTTTGAACTTCCCCTTGCTGTAACCACTATCTTGTTTATGCTTGTCTTTGGTTTCCTCGGGATGGGAAATGGAGCCGTATTCCAATTGGTGCCGCTACGGTGGCCAACTACTACGGCGGTCACAGGAAGCATGATCGGGGAAATAGGAGCTCTGGGGGGAGGTTTTATACCGAATGCCATGGGACTATCAAAGCAGTATACAGGAACATTCCAATGGGGTTTTCTTGCCTTCGCCCTCTTTGCCACGGCCGTTTTCTTTGGGATGAAGAGGGAACAGAGGATTTGGGAAGGTAAGTGGATAGAAAAGGGTGGTAAGGCGAAAGCGCGCAGATAAAAAGCGCATGTTTGTATAGCGACTTAAAATCCAATTAAGAGGGAACAGACATAATGAGCTACAAGACTATTATTTGCCCCGTAGATGGCTCCGATTTGGGGGATAAGGCATTAGATGAGGCTGTTTATTTAAGCAAGATCTCCGGCGCTAAGCTGATACTCCTGCATGTATCGGAGAAGGCGTTTAAAGCGGTACTCATGTCGGATTCCAAGGAATGGGACACAATTCGTGAGGGATGGCTGAGCGAAGGAAGGGAATTCTTGTTGAAGCAAAGGGCTAAAGTTGAGGCGAGTGGCGTAAAAGATATCGAGCTGGTTTTAAGAGACGGTGAGGTTTCTAATGAGGTAATTGCAGAGGCCATGGAGAAAGGGGCTGATGTTATTGTTATGGCAAGCCATCGCTATTCTCCTGTTGGAAAGCTCTTTCATGGTAGCACTATAGATAGGGTGACCAAAAGGTCGCCTTGCCCTATTTTATGGGTTTTTAAATAGAGCTTTTTAGTAAGGAAATATTTTTTTTCTCGAACCAAAAAAAAAGATTGACAAGCGTTTTAGGGTCATGTACAAAGGTTACACGAATTTTATCAAAGGAGGTGCAGAGTTATGGTGGTGAGTGGTTATCAGGGTTTATTTAAGAAAGGTCTTAAGCCATTATTGGCGGTATGCCTCATTACTGGGATGGTGTCGCTTCCAGTAGCAGTTAAGGCTGAGCAGGCAGCAACAGGCCAAGCGGCACCGGCTGTTCAGGCAGAAACGCCGGCGGCTGTTACCGAGGGAGCTCCTTCAGCCGAGCAAGCTGCGCCAGTAGAAGTTGCTCCGGTAGAGGCCGGAGATGCGAATCTCGGCAGGGCATTATTTACAGGGGAGATGAAATTTACTAATGCGGGTCCCGCCTGCATATCTTGTCACAGCGCCAGTGTGGGCGCATTGGACGGGGGGAATCTTGGTCCAAACCTGACGATGGCGTATGTCGATGAGTCAAAGAATCCCTTACTCAGCACTGCATGGGTCAACGGAGGCGGCAGCCCTACAATGGGACCGATCTTTACGGCCAAGAACATCACTGAGAAGGAGATGGAAGACCTGAGGGCGTTCCTTAAGGTTCAAGGAGCGAACGAAGTGGCCCCATCACAGACAGGTACCTTTGCCGGGATCGGCTTAATAGGATTTGTAGCAATAATGATACTTTTCAGTATCATCTGGAGCAAAAGGTACAGCAAGAGAACAAAGAATACTGCCCATGATGCATTGTGGAGAAATTATGGCGGAAAAGGAGGAATATAAATAATGGCTACATGGATCCAAGACGAGATTAATCCAAGTAAAAGAGGTTGGGAAGAGTTTTACAGGAACCGCTGGCAGCATGACAAGGCAGTTAGAAGCACCCATGGTAATAACTGTACAGGTGGATGCAGCTGGATGGTATATGTAAAGGACGGTATCATTACCTGGGAACTGCAGGCTATTGATTATCCTTTATTGGAGCCAAGTGTGCCGCCTTATGAGCCAAGAGGATGCCAGAGAGGTATTTCGGCCTCATGGTATGTTTACAGCCCTGTTAGAATAAAATATCCATATGTACGCGGAACTCTAATTGACGCATGGAAAGAGGCCAAGACAAAGCATGCTGACCCTGTTGATGCATGGGCAAGCATTGTTGAGAACGCTGAGTTAAGCAAGAAGGTAAAGTGGTCCAGAGGAAAAGGCGGGTTCCGCAGATTTGACTGGGATACTGCCGGCGAGATTATTACCGCTGCACAGGTCTATACAATCAAGAAATACGGGCCGGACAGGAACATCAGTTTTTCTCCTATCCCGGCTATGTCGCAGATAAGCTATGCCTCAGGCGCACGTTATCACCAGATGATCGGCGGCGTGAGCATGAGCTTCTACGACTACTATACCGACCTTCCAAGCGCCCATCCTCAGGTGTGGGGAGAGCAGACCGACGTTTCAGAGAGTGCGGACTGGCACCATTCGGGATATGTGATAGTTACAGGAGCTACGCCAAACAGGACCAGGACACCTGATGCGCATTTTATCGCAGAGCTCCGCACTGGAGGGGCCAAGCTCGTGGTTATGACCCCGGATTACTCAGAAACCTGCAAATATGCAGACTTGTGGGTTCCGGTAAAGCCAGGTTCCGACGGCGCCATCTGGATGGCGATAAACCATGTTATACTTAAAGAATTTTATGTAGACAGGCAGGTTCCGTACTTTGTTGATTACTCAAAGGCATATACAGATCTTCCTCACCTGATAAAGCTCAGAAAGACCAAGAACGGGTTTGAGATGGGCAGGTTCCTCATTGCTAAAGACCTGATGGAATATGCAGACACAGACAACAATGAGTGGAAGTATGCTATGTGGGACCCCAAGGCCAACAAGGCGAGAATTACTTACGGCGGAGTTGGGTACAGGTGGGCAAAGGACAAGGACAGTCATGGCAAATGGAATACGCTTGTCAAGGATGGAAAGAGTAATGAGTCCTTTGATCCTGCGCTGTCGATATTAGACAGCAAGGACGAAGCCGTAGAGTGTGCGTTCTATGAGCTTGATTCCGGTGAGGTGTACAAGAGACAGGTGCCTGTGAAGTATATTGAGACAGCTACCGAAGGAAGAATACCTGTAACTACGGTATTTGATATGCAGATGTCGCACCTTGGCGTGGCCCGTAAAGGACTTACAGGTGACTTTGCCAAGAACTACGATGATGACACGGCCTTCTCTCCTGCATGGCAGGAAAAGTATACCGGCATTGGCCGCGCAACGATAATTCAGATTGCAAGAGAGTTTGCCTCCAATGCTGAAGTGACAAAGGGTCGCTCCATGGTACTTAGTGGTTCCAGCTCTAACCACTACTATCATTCTGACCTTATATACAGGTCATTCATAGGTGCATTGATGCTCTGCGGATGCATCGGCAGGAACGGCGGCGGACAGAACCACTACGTGGGACAGGAAAAACTTGCCTGCTTCGATGCATGGGGTCAGGTTTCCCTCGGCCTCGACTGGCAAAGGCCTCCAAGGCTCCAGAATACGCCGAGCTTCTGGTATGTTCATACACAGATGTTCAAGTTTGACGATAAGCTGACTGAATACGCAGTAATGCCGGACAAGAGCAAGGTTACCTATGAGCATTGCGCAGACTGGCAGGTCAGGGCAGTCAGGATAGGTGGACTTCCCTGGTTTGGTCAGTGGAACAAGAGTTCCCTTGTCGTAGCGGAAGACGCCATGAAGGCAGGAGCTAAGACGGACGCTGAAATAGTTGATTATACAGTAAAGCAACTAAAAAGCGGATCACTTCAGTTTGGAGTTGAGGACCCCGATGCCCCTGAAAACTGGCCGAGGGTCTGGATGATATGGCGCGGTAATGCCCTTGGTTCCAGCGCAAGAGGCCAGGAATACTTCCTGAAGTTCCTACTTGGTACTCATAACAATCTGGACTGTGAAGAGGTGGCAAAGCCTCACATAAAAGAGATGAAGTACAGGGAGTCACCACTTGGGAAACTCGATCTCATTGTAGACCTGAATATGCGTATGAACACGACACCTACATACAGTGACATCGTACTTCCTGCAGCTCACTGGTATGAGAAGGAAGATATTAACACGACAGACCTGCATACATTTATTCACCCGATGGGTGCAGCTGTTCCACCAAACTGGGAGGCAAAGAGCGACTGGGATGCATTCAAGTTCATTGCTCAGAAGTTCTCGAAGCTGGCAGAAAAGCATTTATCGAAGCCAGTAAAGGATATAGTGATGACGCCGCTCATGCACGATACCCCTGGCGAGATAGCACAACCAGCCATACCGGATGTCAAGGACTGGAAGAAGGGTGAGTGCGAGGCTATTCCTGGGCAGACCATGCCTAACTTCAACGTGGTAACAAGAGATTACCCGAATACATACAACAAATATGTTTCCTTCGGGCCTCTCATGAAGACCAAATATGGATTCCACGGAATCTTGCTCAACGGTAAACCGTTCTATGACGAGTATATGAGCGATCCGCATGTAGACAAGGTGGAGTGGGGCGGTGAGAAGTATATATCTCTGCAGACGGCCAAAGAGGCTGCAAACATCGTCATGTTCTTCTCTAACGTTACCAACGGTGAGGCGAACTACCAGGCATGGCAGGAAGAGGAGCATCACTCGGGACTGCATGGCGACACATACAAGGAGGCTAAGGACTCAGTTAAGAAGATCTTCGGCCATGACCCGTCGAGGGTATGGACTCTGAAGCATGTGGATTTGTATCCTAAGGCCATGCAGGAAGCGCATACGGAATATCATGGTCTTGCAGAAGAGGTTGCAGGGCCTGACAGGAATTTCCGTACCAACTATGATGATATAGTCCGGCAGCCGAGAAGGTATCTTAACAGCCCGCTCTGGACCGGTGATACAAGAAACGGAAGGACTTATAATGCGTATACGAATCAGATTGATTTCAGGCTACCATGGAGGACATTGACCGGCAGGCAGCACTTCTATCTTGATCATCCTACATACCTTGAATTTGGTGAGGCCCTCTGCACACACAAATACAAGCTGGATCCAAGCAAGATGAACGAGCTTAAGAGGAGCGATAAGACTGGCGCGCTGCATCTGAATTATATTACCCCTCATGGAAAGTGGGCGATCCACTCAACACATTATGATAACCTGAGGATGTTGACGCTGTCTCGTGGTGGGAACACCGTCTGGGTCAACGACAGGGATGCTGCAAGCATAGGGATCAAGGATAACGACTGGGTAGAGGCTTATAACGACAATGGAGTCTACGTGGCCCGTGCTGTTGTCAGCGCCAGAATACCTACTGGAACACTGTTTGCCTATCACTCTCAGGAGAGGACGGTAAACGTTCCTAAGGCACAGACCAGAAACAAGATCAGAGGCGGATATCACAACAGTCTTCCAAGGCAGAGGCTGAAGATGCCGACACTGAGCGTCGCAGGATACGGACAGTTCTCATATGGATTTAACTCATGGGGTCCGATTCCAATTATCAGGGACACAACTATCTTGCTTAGAAAAATGAAAAACCAGGAGGTGGAGTGGTAATGGATATCAGAGCCCAACTATCAATGAGTTTCAATCTCGACAAGTGCATAGGGTGTCATACCTGTAGTGTGTCGTGTAAGAATGTCTGGACCAGCCGTCAAGGGGCTGAGTACATGTGGTGGAACAATGTGGAGACCAAGCCAGGTGCAGGTTATCCTCTAACCTGGGAGGACCAGGAGAGGTACAGGGGCGGCTGGGAGGTCGTTGACGGGACTCTCAGGCTAAAGCTTATAAAGGATAACAAGTTGCGGACTCTGGCCAGCATCTTCTTTCAGCCAAACCTGCCGACTATTGATGACTATTATGAGCCCTTTACCTATGATTACCAGAACCTGTTTAATGCACCAGCAGGGGATGACCAGCCGGTTGCAAGGCCGAAGTCACTGATTACTGGTGAGTTTATGGAGAAGATAGTCCTGGGACCTAACTGGGATGACGACTTCGGTGGGTCACCTTTATATGCCACAAACGACCCGAACCTTAAAAACCTTTCGGACTCACAGAAGGAGTGTCTTACCAAGTTCCATAAGCTCTTCTACTTCTATGTGCCGAGGATATGTAATCATTGCCTGAACCCTGCTTGTGTTGCAGCATGTCCGTCCGGCGCCATATACAAGAGAGGAGAGGATGGCATAGTGCTTATTGACCAGAAGACCTGCCGTGCCTGGAGGTTCTGCATAAGTGCCTGTCCATACAAAAAACCTTTCTATAACTGGGCAACTGGGAAGTCAGAGAAGTGCATCTTCTGCTACCCAAGGACAGAGACTGGACAGGCTAACGCTTGCGGTCACGCGTGTACCGGAAGGATCAGAACCGTGGGAGCCCTTTTCTATGACGCTGAAAGGATAGAGGAGACTGCGAAGCTTTCTGATGACAAGTTAGTAGAAGGGCTGAGGAGTATAGTGTTAGACCCCTCTGACCCGAAGGTTATAGAGGCCGCAAGAAATGCAGGTATTGAGGATAACTGGATAGCTGCTGCTCAAAGATCTCCGGCCTACAATTTGTTTAAGAAATGGAGACTGTCGCTCCCAAGCCATCCTGAATTCAGGACACTTGCTATGAACTTCTATGTCCCACCACTATCCCCGATACTTCACCAGGTTAAAGCCGACAAGGGTGGACTGTTTGACCCGGAGACAGATGGTTTCTTTACGGAGTTAGAGAATATGAGGGTACCTGTAAAGTATCTTGCAAATCTCTTTACTGCTGGAAATGAGAGCTTGGTTGTTGAGTCATTGAAAAAGCAGATGGCCGTCAGGATGTGGGCGCGTATGAAGCGTGTTGGTGACATCAGCGAAAGTGAGGTCAAGAATGCTCTGTCGCAGTCCGGTTTGACAGCTCAGGACGCTGAGGACATTTACAGACTTAACACGATTGCTACTTTTAAGGAGAGGTTTGTAATTCCTGAGACCCATCGTGAAAGCAAGACTACCATTGACCCAAGGTCTATGTATGAGAAGAGGGGAACCATAGGGTTTGGATTTAAGACCAAGGAAGTCATCGGGAGGCAGTGGTAACAACAGGTGATTGAATCTGATAACTTGTACACGTGCCTGGGACAATCCCTGAGATTCCCACATACAGATATTATCCCTCAGGTAAGTGAGTGTATACATATCCTTGAGATGGGGAATTATCCTGACGAAATTTTAAAGGAGCTCAGGTCGTTTAAGAAAGATGTGGAGAGGTTGTCACTTGATGATCTTCAGGAACTGTACTCTTATACCTTTGAGTTCACGTCGGAGACCACTTTGGACATGGGCTGGTATAGCCATGAGGGATTTAAGAGGGCAGCTAATCTGCTGACCATAAAGAGTATGTATAGGGATCAGGGGTTCCCCTTTGATGAAGTTGCCAAGGGGGAACTTCCCGATAACCTTGCAGTCATACTTTTTTTCCTCGGGCATCTCAAGAACGAAGAGCTTAAAGCCAATTTTGTTAAGACGTATGTAATCATGTCGATGGAGAAGTTGAATAGAAATTTTCAAACCAAGAAGAATGCCTATAAACATTTGATCAATGCCATTTATAGAATATTAGATAAAGACATAAAAGACATAAAGGAGGTTAGCTGATGGACAAATTATTGTTTGGTGCGTTGCCGTATGTGCTCCTTGCGGTTGGGATAGTAGGGGCGATCTATAGGTATAATTCCAATAGATTTACCTGGTCAACTCAGTCGTCGCAGTTTCTTGAAAACAGGACTCTGTTTTTTGGGTCATTCCCCTGGCATTACGGGATAATCACTATACTCCTGGCCCATTTTGTGGGGTTTCTGATTCCAAGCAGTGTTTTAGCATGGAACAGCGTGCCGGTCAGGCTTTATATCTTTGAGGCCTCAGGACTTGCACTCGGCTTCCTTGCGCTTTTTGGACTTCTAGCCCTCATTTACAGGAGACTTACCAACAGCAGGGCCAAGGCAGTAACGACCGGATGGGATGCCCTTCTTCTGATTGTCCTTCTGATTCAGGTTGTGACTGGGCTCATGAACGCAATGCTCTACAGATGGGGCTCTAATTGGTATGCTGCTTCTGCCGCACCGTGGATGTGGTCAGTAATCAAGCTGAATCCAGAAGTGGAGTATGTTGCCAGCCTGCCGCTCTTTACCAAGGTACATATCTTTAACGCGATGCTCATTGTCTGCCTGATTCCGTTTACGAGGCTTGTACACTTATTCGTTATAAACATATACAAGTATCTTGTTAGGCCTTATCAGGTTGTCAGGTGGTATAGCAGGGACCCAAAGACTGAAAACGTAGTTCAGTACAAGTAAAACAAAAAGGCGGGCATAACGCCCGCCTTTTTTGCATAATGACCTTTTTTGATTTAAAAACTTCCTAATAAGGAGCAATAATTATGTCATGGCTAAAAAGATGGGAACCTGAAGATGCACAATTCTGGAAGCAGGAGGGTAGTGCCCGTGCCTGGGGGACGCTTAGCGTAACCACATTCAGCCTTATTGCCTCATTTGCCACATGGTTCGTCATGAGCGCAGTTGTTGTCCGCCTGCCCCAGATAGGTTTTAAGTTTGACACTATGCAGCTTTTCTGGCTTGCGGCTATGCCGGGTCTTTCGGCAGGCGCGATGCGGACAGTGCATACATTTTTAATACCGATATTCGGGACGAGGACGACGATAACCGTCGCAACGTTCATTAAGCTTGTACCGATGGCATGGCTGGGGTTTGCGGTTCAAAATCCCGAAACGCCGTATATGCATTTCTTGATCATATCTTTCCTCTGCGGTTTTGGAGGAGGGGATTTTTCGTCATTCATGCCTTCAACAAGCACCTTTTTTCCGAAAAGGCTGCAGGGGACTGCAATGGGCTTGCAGGCAGGTATTGGTAATTTCGGCGTGAGCATTGTCCAGTTTGTGACACCATGGATCATAGGCTTTGCTGTAGTAGCGACAGCCGGACCATCTCAGGTTATGACAAAGGCCACACCTGTCTTTGATGTTAAGATAACTAAAGAAGCAGGTGTTATCAAGGACGTGATTGTGGTTGGAAAGCTTGCTGAGGCCATGACGGTTGTGAAAAATGAGACAGGTTTCGTTCAGGACGTAATAATTGCCGAGACCGATGCGACAAAAGGGATGAAGACAGATGTCAAGAAAAACGCGGATGGAGTTGTCACCGACTTAACGGTCAAAAAGATCATCAAGAAGGATATATGGCTTCAGAACGCGGCCTTCTGGTACGTTCCTTACCTCCTCATTGCTGGCATTATCTGCGGCGTGTACCTGAGGAGCATTCCTATGAAGAAGCCGTCATTCGGCAAGATGGTAGGCGACATGACCAACAATAAGCATGCATACTTCATGGTTTGGACATATATCATGACCTTCGGTTCCTTCTCTGGTTTTGCTGCATCGTTCCCGCTCATGATAAAGATCTTATACGGGAATATTCCCGGAATGGACATGGCCCTGGCGCCTGATCCATTGAAATATGCCTGGATGGGACCTTTTATAGGATCAATAGTCAGGTTCGCGGGTGGCCCTTTGTCGGATAAATTTGGGGGGAGCATATTTACGCAGCTCTCTGGGGTCGGTCTGATAGCAGGGTGTCTGGCGCTGATATTCGGCGGTTTCCTAACTCCTACGTCTATTGATCAGTTCCCGATGTTCGTCAATATTATGCTCTGGATATTCCTGATGGCGGGGATAGGCAACTTTGCCACCTTCCGCCAGTACCCTATTGTCTATGCATACAATCCGAGAATGGGGGCGCAGATCCTTGGCTGGACTGGTGCTTGGGCAGCATACGGGCCGTTCGTATTCTCCTCTCTCATTGGAGGCTCCATAACAAAGTACGGCTCCGCAATACCCTTTTTCTGGGGCGCGGCGGCCTTCTATCTCATCGGCAGTATCCTCAACTGGATATATTACACCAAGCCGGGAGCCGAGAGGGGCGACTGGGGCGTTGGTAAGACTTGGTGGGACAGGATATCTGAGTCTGAGAGGCAGAGATTCATAAGCGCTAACCCATAACACCGGAAGGCAGTTGATGTCTGATGTCTAAGGCATGTAACGTTCCAGGGAGATGTATTTGTAGGGGCGTATGGCTATACGCCCCTACTTTTTTGATAGCATACACATAATATGTTCTGGCTTGATTCGATACTTACATATGTGGGCATAATCTACGGCATTTTGCTGGTATTGGCTACCTTTGTTCACAATAAGGTTACCGAAGCCTTCAGGATAGACGCACTTTTTATGCCAAATCCGTCGGAGAGCACAAGACCTCTGAACCTGGTCGCGGGCCTCTTAGTTGCGGGCTACAGCATCTATTCATTATTGGCTGGATGAAAAAACTAACTTGACACCCTGAAAATCAGTGTTAATGTTTATTTAAATTAAAAATCTAAATGGAGGTGACACTATGAAGATCAGTGATTATGACAGGTTTGGTGAGGAGGGGTTGAGCAAGGAGGAGTATGCTAAGAGGCAGGATTATGTCCTGAGTAAATGCAAATGTCCAGGCTGTCCTTCCTTTGTAAGTGGAGATACGCCGGCAGGCGCTTATTGCTTCCCTATGGTAGGGACCAGCAAGGCGATACAGTGGGAAAAGGAGTGCGTCTGTGAGACATGCCCGATTTATAAGGAGTATGAGTTAGAGCACACCTTTTATTGCACACGCTGTTCACAGCTTTGCCAGACTTACAAAAAGGAAGTCGGTGGAGGTCATGAGTAAGCGTTGAGTTCATTCTAAGCACGAGAGGGAAATTCCATCCCTCTCGCACCTCCTAAGCCGTCGTTCAAAATTAACCTGGACATCAGAATGGCGGGAACGGCATAAGGGGCCGTAAAGGCTTAACCAGAAAAGCACTGGTTGTTCCTTATCGGCCCCTAAATATTGTCGCCAATCATTTTCCCTCTGTCTACGCATTATTTGTCTTGTTCCCCCTCGTTAATTTATGGACAGAATCTGTTAAATGTGGTATATTACAAAAAATAAAAACTAATAAAGGAGATTTGTTGAATGGAAATTGTGACTGTAGAGCAGGCAAAAGATGGGATTAAGAAATGGCTTACGGAGAATCATCATGATGTTAATGAGATAAAGGACGATAATGCAAACTTTCATTATGAGATAGATTATCCGCTGGCTTCACAGAAAAGACAGAGGATCATACAACCGAAGGAGTACCCTGGACTTGTTGTTTTGTTAAACGGGGTCTCTCTTGCACCAGAACATATGGGTAAGCTGGCTGAGCTCAAGGAGGAGGAGAGAGACGAGTTTTATGAGTCAATAAGAAAAGACCTCTTATTCTTGGATAACAGCTACGATTTAAACATGGACGAAAAAGGTATAGTAAAACAGGTTCAGTTTTCATATGAGTTGTACTTTGACGGCCTTTCTAAGACAAATCTTTATAAAGGACTTCTGTTAAACCACAGGACCCTTTTATATATAGTAAGTACATTTAACGAAAGCTTTGGCATACCAACACTGCAATCTGCACCGGTCGAGCATGATATTCCAGGGCACGATTAAGAGAAGGAGTGTGTAATTATGTCAGATAAGGTTTTAGAAATAAGGTATACATGTCATCATCCATCCTGCGTTGTTCATTGCAAGAATGGGATATTGTTCCTGACAGAGTCTGAATACGCCCAGTTGGCTGCTTCATATGAGGATCCCAGGTATTTTAAAAGCCCCAGGCATGCATGTCGTATGGGGTATTCCCAGCAGTTTGAGGCATTAAGTATTGAAGTAGCTGAGGATGAGAATGCGCTGGGTGAAAACGAAGAACTGTCTCCAGTTACTAACTCGAAGACAGATCCAATTGCAGCTCTGATCTCGGAGCATCAAAAGATATTGGAGATGGCTGACAAAGTTGACGCTATTCTGACTAAGAGGAATATCGATGAACTGTGGGTTTCCACTGCAGAGCTCGATAATATGCTACATCTGCATTCCGGCATCAAAGAGGAAGAGGTCCTGTTCCCGGCTTTGAGGGGGCTTGTGCCTTTTGGTGAAGGCCTAGTTGCCTGCATACAAGAGGACCACCGCGAGATTGTATCGCTTATATACTCCTTCCGCGAGGCACTCAGGGATGGAACCATAAATGATAAGATAATCGGTTCGGCTCTTGTTGCTCTCAGGAGCCATGTCCGCAAGGAGGACAATGAGTTTTTTGAATTTATCAGGAAGTATATCACAGAAGAGATGAAAGAGTCCTTGATGAAAGGGATGAGGCATGCGGAGCACTCTTTTGTTCCAGCTGAGCCGGGGGAGCGCAAGCCGGATGAGGAAAAAGCAGATGAAAGGGCAAAATTCCATAAGAAGGCCATAGAATCAAAAGAGATTGCGTGCGACTCATGCTGTCATTAACAGCATTATTACTTATTTATTCCACAATCATTGTTCCTGAAAACTATAAGACTATCCAGGAGGCGGTAACTAACGCCTCCCTGGATGATACAATCATTGTAAGCGAAGGGAATTACAAGGAAAACGTTTCGGTCACAAAGCCCGTTTCAATAATATCACGCAAGGGGCCGGAGTTTACCACTGTCAGGGCAGCCGTTCCCAGTGAACCTGTGTTTAAGGTAAGCAATGTTAATAATGTAGCGATCACAGGTTTTACGGCCACTGGTTCTCTTCTTTCCGGCATATACCTTTATAATTCCAATAATGCGACGATCACTGATAACAAGACAGTAAAAAATGGCAGAGGGATCATTCTCTATGGTTCCAGCAACAATATGCTGACAGGCAACTCAGCCGATGCAAACAAGAAATACGGGATATACCTTGAGTCATCCCACAGGAACAGTCTGGTAAAAAATAGCGCGAGTTCAAATAACGACAATGGGATATTCCTCAGTTCTTCCAGCTATAATAATCTGACGGACAACAATGTTAACCATAACACCTGGAACGGGATTATACTTTGGGATTCGAGTAACAACACTTTGAAGGACAACAGGATATGGAGGAACAGGTTTGGAATCGTTATTAGTGGGGGCGGCAACAACACATTAATCAACAATTCCACATGGTCGAATATCTACGTTATAATGCCTCTGATTTTGGCGTATATAGGGATCATCTCCTATCTTGTCCAAAGGCGGGTATTGCAGACTATCTACAGGGTTTAAGATGTTTATATTTACAAATCTTTCCATAACGGTTGCGAGTATCGGGATCGTCCTTGCAGCAACCAGCTTCATAAGCGGTCTGCAACTGGTGAGAAGCACGAGCGCATCAATTGAAGGGATGATCCATCGCGCAAATGGATACCTGACAATAATCCTCTTCATCGTATTAACCCTTATAGCAATTTCAAGCAGTATGATTAATATGGCAGCATTACTTTTGCCCCTCACCGGCCTGGCGGTCTTTCTGGTCAAACTCTGGATAATCAGGAGGCATAAGCGTTTATTGAAATACGTCAGCTGGATGGGTGGGACTCTTATCACCATCTGGCTGTTTGTTTTCTACGTCAATATACCGGTCTGAGGCCTTTTAGGGAGTCCCTCCAGAAAGCCTTTTTTTTGATATTAAGATACCATCCTGTATGGTATAATTAAAACCTATGAAAACGAAAGATTTTGAAAAAGAGATAAAGGTACATATAGAGGCAAGATACCCTATTTTGTGGCTTGTCTCCTTTGAGGAGCGAAGGGTCGAGAGGATTGTTGAGAGCCTCTGTGAATCCGAGAAATCGACCTTCTGGTCTTGGTCTGTATCCAGAGGGCTTTACGGCGGGGAGAAAAAGAAAAGGGAACAGTTGGGACGAGAGAAGGTCCTTTCCACCATAGAGGAGAAGATTTCTAAAGGGGACGCCAACAACCTTTTTTTACTGAAAGACATAGCCGGATATTTTACATCTCATGAGTTTTTGAGGAAATTCAGGGATCTCCCCTCAATAATTGATGAACAGCGCACTGTTAATACGATCTGCATCCTCTCCCCTACACTGAGTGAAATCCCCCCTGAACTTGAAGAGGACATAATCGTGTTGGAGCTTTCCCTCCCTGACTATGATGAGATAGCAGAGATGGTATCTAACACCTACGGCCACATGATCCCTGAGAAATGGCATGCCTCCACAAGGTCTATCTTGTATAAGTCCCTTCAGGGGCTCTCCATGGACAACATAAAGCGCGTCATGAGGAAGGCCATTAGCCTGAACAACGGCATCCTTAACGAAGAGTGCATTGCCTCTATCCAGGACGAAAAGCAGCAGATAATCAAGAAGCAGAAGATACTGGACTATTACCCTCATAAGGAGGCCATCGAACATATAGGTGGGCTGACAGAGATTAAGAAGTGGTTTGTGGAGAGGGAGCATGTATTCCGTCTGAGCCGGGATAAGATTGAGACCCTCGGGCTGGACATCCCCAAAGGTCTCCTTTTAATCGGAGTTCCAGGATCAGGGAAATCCCTTTGCTGCAAGGCGTTGGCGGGGATATGGAACCTTCCGCTTCTGAGGATGGATGTGGGGCGGCTCTTCGGATCAACTGTCGGGGAATCGGAAAAGAACATAAGAAGGTGCATCCAGCTTGCAGAGGCGGTGAGCCCATGCATTCTCTGGATAGATGAGATCGACAAGGCCTTCGGAGGGATAGGCGGTTATCAGGGAGATTCAGGGACCCAGATGAGGGTCTTCGGGACCTTTATCACCTGGCTTCAGGAGAAGGAAGATCCGGTCTTCGTCATCTCTACTGCCAACGAACCAAAGAACCTCCCGCCTGAGTTATGGAGGAAGGGAAGGTACGATGAGGTGTTCTTTGTTGACCTTCCGAGTATCGAGGAGAGGGAGGAGATATTCAGGATCCACCTTGAAAAGAGGATAGGGAACATAAACAGGCTGAAGATGAGGGAACTGGCGCAGAACAGCCAGGGCTTTACAGGAGCCGAGATTGAGCAGGCTGTAAAAGATGCCATTGTGGCCACCTTCAATAAGATACATGGGGGGCAGAGTTCAAAGGAGATGGAGGACCTGATAGACGGTCTCCTTTCCCTGGATTTGACACAGGAGGCCCTCCTGACCGCTATTCGGACCATTACCCCTCTTTCTGTGTTGAAGAAGGAGGAGATCGAGGAGCTGAGGAGATGGAGCCACCAGAGGGCCAGGCCTGCCTCCCGCTCCCTCTTCGTTCAGAGGGCGGAGATGCTTACTGATGGGGAAAAGAGGAACATAGCCCTGCACGAGGCCGGTCACTCCATTATGATGTGGCACCATTTTGCCAGGACTCCGACCTTTATCAGTGTTGACAACTATAAAAACTACAGTTCATTTGTTCCATTCGATGAGACCATAAGGACCACCTTTACCAAGAAGGACCTCGAAAAGGAGATAGGGGTCATACTGGGTGGAATGGTAACAGAGGATGAGTTGAACGGGAGCGACTCCAAGACGTTGGGTGCCTCCCAAGACCTGATGCAGGCCACTGCAATAGCGAGAAAGATGGTTGTTGAATACGGGTTTGGCGAGATCATGAAGAACAAGAGCCTGATGGTGCTTCAGGACTATGCCCTTACCTCTGGAAGCGATATCCTTGACGATATCCAGAAGATACTTGATAACTCAAAGGAAGCAACTGCAACTATTATCTCGAAAAACAGGGATGTTCTGGTGCGCCTGGTTGACAGGCTGTCCAAGGATATATTGATGAACGGCGACACCCTGGCCAGTTTTTTTAACGAGAATCCATTAAACTGAGGGATGGCATGTCATTTTATACAGTCATAAAGACCGAGATGTCGAATAAAAAATATATCATCTGCGCCCTTGAGGAGATGAAGGAGAGGGGGGAGATCACCACCTTTCTGTCAAATGAAAGGAAGGATACGATAGAGATCGATCGTGGTGGTGACGTGATAAACGTAATTAAGGAGAAGGCCGGGAACAGCTTCGAACTGGCTGGAGACAATCGTGTTGTTCAGGGCTTTTCAAACAGGCTGAAACAGATGTATGCATACGCATCTATCAAGGACAACCTTCCCCTTGACTTTGAGATTGCCAAAGAGACAGAGACTGCCGGTGAGATAAGGCTGATCCTGAAAGGGTGATTTGCAAAACAGGAGACTTGTTGATGGATCGCGAGATTAGAGTAAGGATAACCCCTGATGGGAAGGTTGAGATAGATTCAACCGTATTCAATGACTGTAAGGAAGTTGCGCAGCACCTATCAAAGGTCATTGGTAAGGTTGAGTCCTTTTCTGGAAAAGACGAATTTGATACAGTATCGAGAATAAAGATAGAGACAGAAGGGTGACATGCAGTGATCGGCAAATCACCTTTAAACATACATGCCGTCCTGCCAGCATCCACTGTAAACGGCCCTGGGTCGAGGATGGTGATATTCTTCCAGGGGTGTACCAAGGGGTGCCGTGGTTGCTTTAATCCGGACACCCATCCCATAGGGCCCCGTGAGTCATTCAGTGTCGAGGATATATTCAGCAGGTTCTATTCAACCGGTTTAGAGGGGATTACTGTGAGCGGAGGAGAGCCATTTCTTCAGCATGACGGTCTCATGGACCTGCTAAAGGCAGCTAGGGAGAGATATAACCTTAACACAGTTGTGTATACGGGATTTCCCTACGAAGATATCTTGGAAACCACTGCGCTATCGATCTGCCTACCATATATAGATGTCCTCATAGACGGGTCTTATGAAGATGAGAGAAAAGAGAAATCCCTTCTGGCAAGGGGCTCAACTAATCAGAGGTTCCATTTCCTGACTGACCACTATGACCTCGCTGATTTTCATATGCCTGGGAAGGTTGAGGTTATTATAGGAAGTGACGGCATGATAAAGGAGACAGGTTTCAGCAGAATAGATATTTTGCACTAATCCTTCCCCCTCCTTGCCCGCACCCACCCCATATATTTCAGAACGTCCTCAAACTCATCGTCCGTAAGATTCTCAGCCGCATCCAGAAGTTTTTTCTGTTTGTTAGTAAAGTACGGTGAACCGGATTCCCTGGCCTTTTTCGCGCCGCCTTCTTTGTACAGGTCGGCCAATGAACAATTAAGGGCCTCGACAATCCTTATCTGTATTGATTTCCCGGCGGGTTTATGGAATGTCTCTATCTGGTCGAGTATCCCGTAAGCTATTCCGGCCTTTTCCTCCAATGCTCTGCGGTCTATCCCCTGCAACTTTCTCAATCTCTTAATGTTCCCGGCAACGAGCCTGTCTACATCTGTAACGTTCCTTTTGGTTGTCATTATGCCAATGACTATATTTGACACCTGCCCAAAATCAAATAACCGATACGGTAAGTAGGCTGATAAAGCCTCTAAGAATATGGTTGACATGTACTTACCATAATGGTAAATTATTCCGGTAATTATGTAGAAGAGATAAAGGCAGTTCTTTCGATTAAAAGGAAAATCGCATGTAAGCCAGTCCCGTAGGGGGGCTGTGCCCACCATTTCTATAAGTCGCCAAAGATCGGTCAACAATTATGCAAGAAATAGACGGCCAAACAATAGCCATTGAATCGGACATTATAGTGGAAGAAGTCCACACAAGGACTGTCCGCATTGCAAGGTTATTCCAGCAGTTTACCTACTGGCCCACATATCTTCTTTTGAGACTGCTTTACAGCTACGAGGTTGAAGGGCAGGAGAACTTGAAGGGGCTTGAGGAGACGGGTGTCATATTCGCATCCAACCATGCCAGCATCTTGGACGGGCCGGTACTGGCCGCTGCTATGCCGAGAGGCAGCCTTTTCCCGAAAGACTTTTTCCCTGTGCGTTTTTTAGTGTCAAAGGAGTTTTTCGGGTTCAGGACGAACCCTTATATCTTCCTTGTATCGCATATAACAACGACTTACGTAAGGATAAACGGCTCCATCCCTGTAATCAGGGGGCTTGGCAACCCGTCCAACAACTTAGCGGAGGCAGTGCGCGCCATAAGAGGCGGCGCAAAGGTCTCTATATTCCCGGAAGGTAAGATCACGAAAGACGGCAGGATACAGTCAGGGAAATGGGGCGTAGTTTATCTCCATAAAACAACTGGTGCGCCGGTTGTCCCTCTGGCGCTGATTGGCACCCACGGCATCCCATCATGGAGATGTATCTTCCGGCGTAACAAAATAAGGGTGAAGATCGGAAAGCCTATATTCTCTGTCCATAAAAATGACCGCAAAGCAGCGGTGGGTAGGGTGATGGTGGAGATTGAGAGATTGCTTTGTTAAAGGGAAACACTATTCCCTCTCATTTTGCGGGAGAGAGTCATGGTAGGTAATGCGAACATTTTATAAGCTCGGCGTAGTTCTTGTTAACCGTTATGTCGGAAAGGATGCTGTCCTTAGGCTTATCGGTTATTTCAATCGGAGATTCAGGTTTATGAACACTGTCTTTGTAGCATATCCGGCGACAGAGGAGTTTACGAAGGCGTATGGATTTGGACGGACTCTTCACTTCTCAAAATGGAATCCATGGATAACAGGGTTATTCGTTCAGAATGGAAAAGTTGGACTCATGACTTGCATAACAAATCTTGAACATGAATTTCTAAGCGCAGACAGCAGTGAACGACTGAAAAACCTTGTAGCCGAGACAGAGCGTATTCGGCAACTTGTCGGCGCATCGCAGACAACATTTGCGGGCATCCTGCCCGGTGTGCTTTATGCAAAGCGCATTGTCACCGATACGCACGAAATAAGCGTAACCATCGAAGCGGTCGCAAAGGCCGTGGACGATGTTCTTAAGATAAATTGTTATCCTCATGATGCGCCTATTATCGTTTTGGGCGGCATGGGCTTTGTAGGCAAGCGTCTTGTAAGGCGTCTGAATGGTCGCGAAATCCACAGCTTAGACCTCCATAATAATGACACCTTTCCTGTTAGTCTAAAAGGGACAAAAGCCCTTCTAGTAAATGTGTCCAGGAAAGAAGCCCTCAAGAATTATATGAAATATTTTTGGCAAGAATTGATTATCCTCAACGAAGTGTATCCTCCCCCGCACGTTACTGAGCTTACCATGATTTCAGAAATTGGATGCCCGTTTTACCACATCGTGGGGGTTGAAGCAAAAGCATATCCATCATTTCCGTCCGTGTACAAGGGCGGTATCCCGTGTTGCGCGGCGTGGAATGCAGGGGATGACATGAAGGTCGTTGTGAGGAGACTTGCTTGATGAAGGACTTTCATCGGCCTGTCGAAGGATGAACTTTATAGCTAACGGGTGCGAGGTGAAATGCTTATAGATACTGCCATAGAGCAGGATTACGAGGTCAACGGCTTTGTAAGAAACACGGCTAACTTCTTTCTGACGCCTATATTAAACAGGTTGCCGAAGAGAGTGTTTATAGGTTCCAGCAGAAAAGCTAAAACGGTTCATGAGCATGTCACTACACACACTGCCCTGGAGGTTATTTATTCTTTTAATAATGAACTCAATTTCCAGAAAGGGGTGTTGGAAGGTCTGACAACCTATTTCTGGCAGACGACTAATAGCGCTAAGGCCTTAAGGAATAGACTCAAATTGGTAAAAAAGGAAGTAGATAAAGCCATCTCTTCTTTAAATAAAAAAAAGATAACGGTGCTAAATCTGGCTTGCGGCTCTAATGTGGCTGTTTTTGAGATAGTAGCAAAATACAAGAACATCTTGAGTATAGATGTCTTTGGCGTTGACAGGAATGAACAGGCGATAATTGATGCAGAAAAATCAGCATCCGGTTTTGGCATAGGGAACCTATTCAAGGGCTGCCGGAATACTATTTCAGGGTTCCTGAATGAGAACAAACATCTTAAATTCGATATTGTAGAGATGGTTGGTTTTCTTGATTATGTAGAAGACGCTAAGGCAATAGAGTTGTTCAACCAGATTCACTCTGCATTGAAAGAAGACGGGGTTTTTATAACCGGAAATGTGTCAGATAATCCTGAAAGAAGATTCATTACGGAGGTCGTAGGTTGGCCCCGCCTTATTTTCAGAGATGAGAAAGATCTGGCGAATTTAATAAGCAGTTCTAAATTTAGGTAGCGTAACAGTTTAGTGGGTCTACTTTTGAGAAAACTTAACCCACTTTAGACCCTTTGTATTTACACCAGCAAGTGATAAAGGAGAGTGTCCATTATGGCCCTTTATCCTGCTGCAACTGAACTTCTTGAACCT
>JAUSKU010000060.1 GCA_030646755.1 Deltaproteobacteria bacterium | reverse complement strand
AGGTTTGTTGTATCATCTTTCTACCCCCTCTTTGTGATATTGTGGTTTCACCTAACTGGTGAGGAGTATACCTCACTGAAACCCTTTATCCAAGAGGGGTTTTTGCGCTTTTGAGAGGGGAATGTCTATTTTAAGGTATTTTAACAACTCCAGCATCTCGTTTATATCCGTAGTCGGATTTTCACAGCTATAGTTCCGGCAGGTGTAGGCAGTGGCCTTGCCTTCTATACTTGTCTGATTTTTAGTAAATGGGGCAATGTCGGTAATATCCGGCTCTTCCTGTTCCGTGGGACGGAGGAGGACTATTTTATTCGGGATATATGGTTTACTTAAGGCCTTTAACATCTCCTTTGAATCGTCCGCACGGGAGTCCCCTGCAATTACCACCTCATAAGAAGGCCCTACTGCAAAGTCAACTGCAACCATGAGGTGTGTATATACTGATGGCGATTGCCTGACCTCTCTTGAAAAGGCCCGTCCGATCTCTGCCGCCTTTTCTTCAAGAGCGGGATATGCCGTAATTCGTCCGAGACGGAGGAGGTTGAGCATCGCAACTGAGTTTCCAGAAGGAATGGCCCCATCGTATATCTCTTTCTTTCGGACGATAAGCTCTTCACCGTCGTCCGGGGCGAAATAAAACCCTCCACCTCTGTCATCCCAGAAGTGCTTAAGCAGGTCGGCATTAAGCCCCAGGGCGTCTTGAAGATATCTAACGTCGAAGGTAGTCTCATAGATCTCCAACAGTCCCCAAATGAGGAAGGCATAGTCATCCAGATATGCTGTAATGGCTGCCTCTCCGTCCCTGTAACGATGCAGCAGTCGGCCGTCAGGCTTCCGCATATTTTTCAGTATGAAATCCATGGCTTTTTTTGCCGCCTCAGCATACTCGGGTTTATCAAAGACCCTCGCACCTTTAGCAAATGCAGCTATCAGAAGGCCGTTCCAGTCGGCCAGTATCTTGTCATCCTTGTGGGGATTGACACGCTTTCTTCTTGCAGTAAAAAGCTCAAGCCTTCCCTTTTCCAGGCGCATATCGAGGTCTTGCACCGGAATATTAAGCTCAGTTGCAAGCTCTGCAACTGTTTTTTTAAGATGCAGGATGTTTTCACCTGTCCTTACTTCTGTTCCCTGTTCGGTGAAATTGCCTTGCCTCTCAACGTTAAAGACCTTCATGATTAAATCAGCCTCTTCCTTTTTCAATATCTGACGTATTTCATCCTCAGTCCAGAGGTAAAATTTCCCTTCCTTCCCTTCGCTGTCTGCGTCCTCCCCGGAATAAAAACCGCCCTCAGTCGAGGTCATCTCCCTCAAGGCATAGGTAAATATCTCCTGGGCCGTTTCCCTGTATTCCTTCTTTCCTGTAACCTGAAATGCCTCAGCATAAGCCATTGCCAGCATCCCCTGGTCATAGATCATCTTTTCAAAGTGTGGCATGAGCCATTTTGAGTCTGTGGAATAGCGGTGAAAGCCGAATCCCAGTTGGTCATATATCCCGCCCGTTCGCATCCCCCGGAGGGTCTTCTCTGCCATATTTAATGCATCTTGATCTTTTGTGCGGTTCCAGTAGCGGAGGAGGAAAAGGATATTATGAGGAGATGGAAATTTCGGGGCATAGCTGAAGCCCCCATGCTCCTCGTCAAAGCGCCTGGAAAGCTCCTGATATGCCGCCGCCAAAACATCCTTACCCAGTTCCTCGCCTTTCCCTGCCGTGACTGTCTGCCTCAAGGCAGTGATGGCGTGGTTTGCGGCGGTGAATACATCATCCTGGCGTGTCAGCCAGGCCTCTCTGATGCGCGGGATGAGTTCCAGCATCCCCATCATTCCGAATCGGCTCTGTTTCGGGATGTATGTCAGTGCGTAGAAAGGTCTTTTATCAGGAGTAAGGATTATATTTAGCGGCCATCCGCCGGCTCCTGTCATCATTTGGGATGCTGTCATGTAAATACTGTCAAGGTCCGGCCTCTCTTCCCTGTCCACCTTGATGGAGACAAACGCCTCGTTCATTAACTGGGCCACTTCAGGGTCTTCAAAAGACTCCTTCTCCATGACATGGCACCAGTGGCATGTGGAATACCCGATGGAGAGGAAGATCGGCTTTTTCTCCATCCTGGCCTTATCAAACGCCTCGTCCCCCCATGGATACCAGTCGACTGGATTCTCGGAATGCTGGAGGAGATACGGGCTCTTTTCAAGTGCAAGGCGATTTTTGGGCATACAGACTCCATATCGATTAAGAAAATGCAAATCAAGTTTACCCTGGAATAATTATTTAGCAAAGGCGTATGGATAAGAAGGGTCTCTTTGAAAGGACGGTTTGACTAAAGGTCCCGAAGGAGGAGTTTGAGCTCTTCCCTGGTGAATGTATAAGCCTGGCGGCAGAATTCGCACTTTACTTCAGCCTTCTGAGGAAGCTTGCCGATCCTGCCCTCCTTCTGCACACTCATAGATTATGATTTGACGCCATAAAGGTTATATGGTAAATGGATTAGCATACTTGAATAATCAATGGAGAGGTCTATGGCAATTACTGAACAAGAGGTGTTAAATGCCCTGAAATCTGTTATGGACCCGGATCTGAACAGAGACGTTGTCTCTTTGGGCTTTATAAAGGATATGAAGATAGATGGGAGTACGGTCTCTTTTAAGCTGGAGCTTACAACGCCTGCCTGCCCATTGAAGGCCCAGTTGAAGGCGGCATCAGAAGAGGCAGTAAGAAAGATAAGCGGGGTAGAGGAGGTCGTTGTAGACATCACATCCAAGGTTGTTCCGCACAGGGTCGAAGAGAAGGGGGATATCCTTCCTGGTGTAAAGAATATTGTTGCCATATCCAGCGGGAAGGGAGGGGTGGGAAAGTCAACGGTCAGTGTCAATCTGGCAGTGGCTCTGGCCAAATGCGGGGCCAGGGTAGGACTCCTGGATACGGACATTTATGGTCCAAGCATACCTATCATGATGGGGGTCACAGATAAGCCGGAGATAAGGGGACAGAAGATGGTCCCTATAGAAAAGTATGGTGTAAGCCTCATGTCTCTTGGATTTCTGGTCCCGGAGGATACCGCAGTGATATGGAGGGGCCCCATGGTCATGAAGGCCGTGGAGCAACTCCTGACAGATGTGGACTGGGGTGATCTCGATTATATGATTATAGACCTCCCTCCTGGAACAGGGGACGTCCAGCTTACACTCGTGCAGAAGGTGCCGCTCAGCGGAGCAGTCATTGTGACCACCCCGCAGGATGTGGCCCTCCTTGACGTTGTCAGGGGAATAAACATGTTCAGGAAGGTAAATGTACCCATCCTGGGCATAGTCGAAAACATGAGCTTCTTTCAGTGCCCTCACTGCGGCGAGCGTACCGATATATTCAGTCACGGGGGAGGTGAGGCCGCTGCAAAAAAACAGGAGGTCCCGTTCCTGGGCGAACTTCCTATAGACCCTGAGATCAGGGTCGGCGGCGACTCAGGCAGGCCTATAGTTGTGGAAGACCCTAAGTCTCCCCAGTCGAGGATATTCATGGAGATAGCAGGAAAGCTGGCAGCAAAGGTGAGCTCCTTGAGCAAATAGGAGGTTTTGGTAATGGATCAATCGAAGGAAGAGAAGGAAAGCACGAGAAAAAGGATAGTTTCAGGGAGCAGAAGGTGGCTCATTATAGCTGATGACTTTATCCATATAGCCGTAGCCCTGTTTTTGCTGTCCTCAGCATTGCTGATCCTCGGCAGGACCGCCCTTCATTTTCAGGAGATATCAACCCACTCGATACTTGCGGTCATAAATGATGTACTTTTCGTATTGATCATTATGGAGCTTCTTTGGACGGTAATACGCTTTCTTGGCAGGAAGAGTTTTTCGCTTGGTTCATTCCTGATTATAGGTATCATAGGGAGCATCAGAAAGATGCTCATGGTGGAAGCCCATATGTCAATGGGCGGGGAGGTGACCACTGAAAAGTTCTACCAGTACATGATGGAGATGGGACTTTCCGCCGCTATTGTATTCATACTGATAGTGGCATACTATTTAGTCTCAAAGCTTCCCCCGGCTACTGAGTGACCCCTGCGCGGGCATGATACCCATCCGGGTATGAATACCAAGTAAGCTTTCAGTGTTTGAAGCAACCTGGTATAAATATGACTTGAATCATAGGCATTTGTCGGCAGGTTAATTACACTGCTATTATTAAAACGTAATTTTTGGGGAGGTTAAATAAAGATGAGTAGACTTACTATCCTGTTTATCAAATCAAGCTTAATTTACTTTGCTATTGCCGTCCTCGTTGGCCTCGACATCACGTTCATGCCCGGACACCTTGGCTCCATGATGCCTGTGCATGCCCACCTGATGCTCCTCGGATGGATAACCATGATGATATACGGCGTTGCATACCATATATTGCCGAGGTTTTCAGCAAGCCCCCTTTACAGCGATAAGATAGCCAATGTCCAGTTCTACGTGGCCCACATCGGTCTTATAGGAATGGCCGTCAGTTTTGCGATGAGGAGTTATGTAGATGCCGGAGGGATGTTGCTTATTGTCTTCTCGATAATTGAGGCAATATCGATAATCCTTTTCGTTTTTAACATGCTTATGACATTGCCAAAGGCGCCGAAGTAAAAGGAGAACCAATGCACATCCTTAATTTAGCCAGTCAGGCCGAGTTTTCCGATGCCGGACCTAATAAGAAGATTCTTTATGAAACCCCTGAGTTGGTAAGCATACTTGTATCCCTGAAGGGCGGGCAGGAGATCTCTCCGCATGCCATCGCTTCCGAAGTAGTTATGCATGTGGTTTCAGGCGAGGGGAGCTTTTATAAAGGGAACGAGGTGCCGGATGTTAAAGAAGGGGCGCTTGTTGTTTGCGGGCCAAATGAGCCCCACGGTATAAAGGCGAAGACCGATATGGTTGTCTTGATTGCAAAGGTGCCAGGGAAGTAGGAGGATTCATGAACGTCATAGATGTAAAGAGCTTTGCCAAGTGTTCACCTGGCGCCTTTATGCCAACCATTGCACATGTTTCACCAGGGCTTAAGCTCCCTGTTATCTGCATCATGCCTGGCCAGGAGATACCACCCCATCCGGGAGCTACCGGGATGTTTTATGTCCTGGAGGGCAAGGGGACCTTTACTGACGGGGATGAGAAGGTGGAGATATCTGCCGGATCTCTTGTAATAGTCCCAAAGGGTGGTGTCAGGGGGATAAGGCCGTCAGAGAAGTTGATCCTTTTCGCTGTCCATGCCGGTATGCATTAACACAACGCAAATACCTTAAAATAGACATTCCCCTCTCAAAAGCGCAAAAACCCCTCTTGGATAAAGGGTTTCAGTGAGGTATACTCCTCACCAGTTAGGTGAAACCACAATATCACAAAGAGGGGGTAGAAAGATGATACAACAAACCT
>JAUSKU010000049.1 GCA_030646755.1 Deltaproteobacteria bacterium | reverse complement strand
GGTAAAGAGTCCTATCAACTCCTTTTCTGTAGTGTTCCTTGAAAGATTGCGCACAAGTAAATTCATCTTCACATCTGTCAGATTTCTTGGTTGTAATATATTATCGACAATCGTCTTCTCTTTCTTTCCCACATCCCATTTCAGGCTCAGATAGAGGGTTTCAACCTTCTTTCTGGCCCAGGGGGTCTTTCTCAGGAACTTCAGGCTGGAGTTGATGCTCGGATCTTGATTGAAACACCTTATATCTATCATCCCACCCAGTCCTTCCCATCCATATCGTTCAACCAGCCTGGTAAGGGTTGTCTCCAGGGTTATCCCGTGAAGGGGATCTTTACTCTGTCCCTTTTCCATACTATATTCTCTCTCCTTTATATCTGGTGCGTCTGGCAGGATTCGAACCTGTGGCCAATGGTTTCGAAGACCATTGCTCTATCCAGCTGAGCTACAGACGCGTTGTTTGACTTCTGCTCTATGATATCAGTTTTTACCCTCAGCTAATAGATATCTTAAAGAATATCTCCAACTACCCTCAGACCCTCTAATTCTTATCACCGCCCAGAAAGGAATGCAAAATTACGAATGCTTTGGCTCCAGCCTTATTGAAAGCCTGAAATCTAATGCATCGGCTATCTTTTAATCCAGCCCCTTGATCAATACAAGATAATAATAAAGGATTGGCGCAGCGAAGAGCGTGCTGTCAAACCTGTCGAGTACCCCGCCATGTCCGGGTATGAGGTTCCCTGAGTCCTTTACCCCCGCAGACCTCTTGAACATTGACTCGCATAGGTCTCCGAGCTGACCCATCACTGCGATAGATATGGATATGACTGCTACATCAATGAGGCTCAGTTGATTGAGGTACCATATCCTGGCAAGGGCAACGATCACAAATGACCCCACTATCCCGCCTATGGCGCCTTCGACAGTCTTGTTCGGACTTATCTCCGGATAAAGCTTGTGCCTGCCTATGCTTCGCCCTGTATAAAAGGCGGCGGTATCACCCATCCAGATGGTGATAAAGAGGAGAAGGGTCCACTCCCTCCCTTCAACCATCGCCCGAAGGGGCATCAGGTGGCCAAGCAGGAGGCCGACATAAAGGGGGCCTAAAAATGTGTATCCTATATCCTGGAATACCGTTGACAGTTCTCCAGCCCTGGAAAGCCTGAGGAGACAGATTGCCATAAAGCCGAAAGTGAGCATGGCTATAAATATCTGCCCGCTTCCTATATAAAGCCCGCCAGCCAAGAGGATGCCCCAGAGGATTCCCATGACCTTCATCCTCAGGTCAACCTTGTCATCAATGAGTTTGAAGTATTCCAGCAGCCCGAGGAAGGCCAGCGTAAGAACGAATGCAGAATAGTGAAAATAGGAACCTTTGAGGACTAACAGTAAAAAAAGAGGGATTAAAACGAGGGCTGCGATTACCCTTTTTAGATGCATGCTACCTCCGATTTGCAATCTGGCTGCCGGTGAGACCGAACCTTCTCTCTCTTTTCTGAAAGTCTATGAGGGCATTTATAAGGTCCTCCTCGCCGAAATCAGGCCAGAGAGTGTCTGTGACGTAAATCTCCGCATAAGCTATCTGCCAGAGCAGGAAATTGCTGACCCTCATCTCACCGCTGGTCCGTATAAGGAAATCGGGGTCCGGCATACCGTCAGTATATAGATATCTGGAAAAGAGCTCTTCAGTGATATCCTCGACCTTCACCCTGCCCTTTTCAATGTCACCAGCGATCTTGTGAATACCGTCGATGATCTCGGCCCTCCCGCCATAACTCAGGGCAAGGCTCAAGACCATTCCATTGTTGTTCTCAGTCTCTTTCATGCAGCGCTGCAAGGTTTTCTGGGCAGACGGCGGTAGGAGATCAATCCTACCTATGGCATTAAGTTTTACGGAGTTTTCCATCATCTCCGGAAGCTCCTTTAAAAGGTACCTCTCCAGTAATATCATAAGGGCAGATACTTCTCTGGAAGGCCTGTTCCAGTTTTCATTGGAAAAGGCGTACAGGGTAAGGTAGGAGATCCCTATCTCCCTGCAGTTCCTCACAACGCGCCTTACGGCATCCATCCCCTTTTCATGCCCTATGACCCTGTTCAAGAGTCTCTTTTGGGCCCACCTGCCGTTGCCGTCCATGATTATGGCCACGTGTCTGGGGAGTTTGTCTTTTTTTAGCCTTTCCATGATGAATAAAGGTAGCACAAAGATAGGGGATTTACAAGTGGAGTATGATTGAAAAGAGAAGAGGGAAGGTCAAACCTCCATGATCTCCTTCTCCTTGTGGGTAAGTATCTCGTCAATCTTTGCTATATAGGAATCTGTAATCTTCTGGACCTCTTCCTGACCCTTCTTATGGTCATCCTCGGATATATCTTTTTCCTTCTCCATCTCCTTAAGGAAGTCGTTCCCGTCGCGCCGTATGTTTCTGATGGCCACCTTCGCTTCCTCAGTCATTTTCTTGGCAACCTTGACGATTTCCTTCCTTCTTTCCTCGGTAAGGGGCGGGAATGCCAGCCGGATCACCTTGCCGTCATTGGTAGGTGTGAGACCCAGGTCGGATTTCATGATGGCCTTTTCTATATCAGGCAGTACCTTGGCCTCCCAGGGCATGATAATGATCATCCTGCTTTCAGGTACTGTAAGTGTTGCCACCTGGCTCAACGGAGTAATGACTCCGTAATATTCGACAGTTATACCGTCCAAAACAGAGAGGGACGCCCTTCCGGCCCTGAGGGTCCCAAACTCCCTCTTAAGGGCCGCTACTGCCCCTTCCATCTTGCCCTTTATGTCCTTGTACACATCGTTAAGCATTTTTGCCTCTCCTCACGATAGTACCTATCTTTTCGCCAAACACCACCCTCTCTATATTCCCCTTCTTTTTAAGATTGAATACGATTATCGGCAGGTTGTTGTCCATACACAAAGAGATGGCAGTGGCGTCCATGACCTTCAGGTCCATCCTCAGGACATCCATATATGTCAGTTCCATGAACTTCTTGGCTCCAGGCACCTTCTCCGGGTCCGCATCGTATACGCCGTCGACCTTGGTGGCCTTAAGAATTACATCGGCATGGATCTCTATGGCCCTGAGAGATGCGGCTGTATCCGTAGTAAAGTAAGGGTTCCCTGTACCTGCCGCAAATATGACAACCCTCTTCTTTTCCAGGTGCCTGTTTGCCCTCCTCCTGATGAAGGGCTCTGCCACCTGCTGCATCTCTATAGCAGACTGAACCCTTGTGAATACTTCCTTCTTTTCCAGGGCATCCTGGAGGGCAAGGGCATTGATGACCGTTGCCAGCATACCCATGTAGTCGGCTGATGCCCTGTCCATTCCGTTGGCAGAAGCTGCAACACCCCGGAATATGTTCCCGCCTCCTACGACTATGGCGACCTCAACACCCATCTCCACCAGGTCTTTGACCTCAACGGCTATCCCGGCAAGGACATCCGGGTCCAGGCCGTATTCCTTGTCTCCGGCAAGGGCCTCTCCGCTTAATTTCAGGAGTATCCTCTTGTATCTGGGTTTCTTTTGTTGGGGCATGTAAAATCCTTTACCTCTACCTCTACCTGCTTTTTATTTTATTGCCGCAGCCACCTCGGCTGCAAAGTCCGTGGACTTCTTTTCCAGACCCTCTCCCATCTGATATCTGGTAAATCGCCTAATGCTGATCTTTTCACCTATCTTGGCCACAGTCTGGTTGAGGTAATCGGATATAGTAATATCTGGATTTTTAACAAAGGACTGCTCCAGAAGACAGCTTTCGGCATAAAACTTTTCCATCCTGCCTTCTACGATCTTTTCTATGACCTTCTCAGGTTTTCCTGATTCCAGTGCCTGGGCCTTGACTACAGCCTTTTCCCTGTCCAGGGCCTCCTGAGGAAGCTCTTTTCTTTCAACACAGGCAGGGTTTACAGCAGCTATATGCATAGCGACATCCTTCACAAAATTAAGGAAATCCTCATTTTTTGCCACAAAGTCGGTCTCGCAGTTAACCTCAATCAGAACCCCGATCTTCCCGCCCCCGTGGATGTATGAACCTACAACACCTTCCGATGCAATTCTCCCGGCCTTTTTGGCCGCAGCCGACAGGCCCTTCTGCCTAAGGTAATCAATTGCCTTCTCGATGTCTCCATTTGTCTCGGTCAGGGCTTTTTTGCAGTCAACGAAACCTGTCCCTGTCTTTTCCCTGAGCTCTTTAACGCTCGCTGCTGAAACCTCCATTCAAACCCTCCGTTATAAATTTAGTGTTCGGTGGCCAGTGGCCGGAGGTCGGTTTTTTACTGACCCCTGATCACTGACCTCTGACAACTACTTTTAAATTGCCGCTGCCTCAACCGCCGGTGCCGCCTCGGCTACCGCCGCTTCAGCAGATTCCACCACTTCGGCAACCTTGGTTACAACAGCCGCCTCAGCAGCCTGCTTCCCTTCCAGAACGGAATCAGCAACCTTCTGGGCAAAAAGCCTTATGGCCCTTATTGCATCGTCATTCCCAGGTATTATATAATCAATACCGGTTGGGTCACAGTTGGTATCAACGACAGAGACAATAGGTATCCCCAATTTTTTTGCCTCAGATATGGCGATTTCTTCCTTCTTGGAATCAATAATAAAGATTACTCCAGGGAGCCTGTCCATATCCTTTATGCCGCCTATGGTCTTTTCGAGCTTCTCCCTTTCCTTTTCCAGGAGTGAAATCTCTTTTTTGGTCAATGCATTGAAGGTCCCGTCTGTCTTCATCAGCTCTATCTTCTTGAGCCTCGCGATGCTCTGCTTGACTGTCTTGAAGTTTGTGAGGGTCCCTCCAAGCCACCTCTGATTGATATAGAACATCCCGCATCTCTTGGATTCCTCTACAATGGCGTCCTGGGCCTGCTTCTTTGTCCCAACAAAAAGTATGGTCCCACCCTTGGCCGTTGTCTCTTTTACGAATTTACAGGCCTCCTTGAAAAGATGTACCGTCTTTTGCAGGTCTATGATGTGAATACCGTTCCTTGCGCCAAAGATATAAGCCTTCATCTTCGGATCCCACCTCTTTGTCTGATGTCCGAAATGGACACCGGCTTCCAACAACTGCTTCATCGTGATGTTTGACATAACTCTCCTCCTTTTGGTTTTTATCCTCCGCCCCCCTAAGTATCTGTCCAGTCCAACCGATTCGGACACCAGAACAGCTATGGTATGGCGTGTGAATTTGAAGCATGTATATTTAACATACAGCTGTTTTTTTTGCAAGGTTTTTTTGGGGCCTTAGATTCCTTGACAATAGATGCAAGTGACCATTATACTTGATTAAAAGGCCTGTCAGGAGACAATAATGGATGGAAAACCTGTAGTTTCCCCCCTCTGGTATCTGTTTGTGGCCTTCCTTATTTTCTGGGCCATGCAGATATACCTGGCCCCGAAGGTCAACGAGATAACATACAGCGAATTCAAGACTGCCCTTACAGGCGGTAAAATTGAAGAGGTATCAATATCCGGTAACACCATAAAAGGGCTCATGAAGCCTGAGACTTCGAATGCCGAGAAAATAACTTTTGTAACCGTCAGGGTCGATGACAAGGACCTCGTCAGCGAGCTTTCTGCCAGGGGGGTTAAATACAAGGGTGAGGTTGAGACAACCTGGCTGAGAGATCTCTTGATGTTCTGGGTATTTCCCCTGATCCTCATGCTTGGGGCCTGGAGCTTTATAGCTAAAAGGATGGGCGGTGGCGTCGGCGGCGTCATGTCGATCGGCAAGAGCAGGGCAAAGCTCTATGTGGAAATGGAGACAAAGGTGACATTTAACGATGTGGCCGGGATCGATGAGGCAAAGGAGGAACTCCTGGAGATAATAGAGTTCCTGAGGACCCCTGAGAAGTTTCAGAGGCTTGGGGGAAGGATACCTAAGGGGGTCCTCCTTGTAGGCGCTCCCGGCACTGGCAAGACCCTTTTGGCAAAGGCTGTGGCAGGGGAGGCAAAGGTTTCATTTCTCACCATATCAGGCTCTGACTTTGTTGAGATGTTTGTAGGTGTGGGTGCTGCCAGGGTAAGGGACCTCTTTGCCCAAGCCCAGGAAAAGGCGCCATGCATAATATTCATAGACGAACTGGACGCCGTCGGAAGGGCAAGGGGGATGGGGGTCTTTGGAGGCGACCAGGAGAGGGACCAGACCCTTAATCAGCTCCTGGCTGAGATGGACGGCTTTGACACGAGGAAAGGGGTCATTATAATGGCTGCCACCAACCGCCCTGAGGTTTTAGATCCAGCACTGTTAAGGCCAGGAAGGTTTGACAGGCAGGTGGTTGTGGACAGGCCTGATCTCAAGGGCAGGGAGGAGATTTTAAAGGTTCATATTAAGAACGTGAAGATCGGAAGCGACGTTGACCTCAAGGTGATTGCAGCCAGGACCCCAGGTTTTGTGGGAGCGGACCTGGCAAACGTGGTAAACGAGGCGGCCCTTCTCTCTGCCAGAAGGGACAAGGAGTATGTATCCATGGCCGAGTTTGAAGAGGCTATAGACAGGGTGATAGGCGGACTTGAAAAGAAGAAGAGGGTTATGAACAAAAAGGAAAAGGAGATAACGGCCTACCATGAGTCAGGGCATGCGCTGGTAGCGGAGTTCCTGCCCAATGCGGACAAGGTTCACAAGATATCTATAATCCCTCGCGGCGTGGCAGCCTTAGGCTACACCCTTCAGCTTCCTACCGAGGACAGGTACCTCATGACAAAATCCGAACTCCTCGACAGGCTTGCGGTTCTTTTGGGTGGGCGGGTTGCTGAAGAGCTTACATTCCAAGAGGTTTCCACAGGCGCCCAGAACGACCTTCAGAGGGCGACGGATATAGCGAGGAGCATGGTTAAAGAGTTCGGGATGAGCGAAAAACTTGGACTTGTTACCTTTGAGAAGGAGAGAAGGCCCCTCTTCCTTGATGTTTCGGGTACGCCTTCCAAGGAATACAGCGAGGAAACGGCCAGAGATATAGACAGGGAGATCAAGAGGATTATAGACGAGACATACGAGAAGGTTAAGGGTATCTTGAGCGGCCACAAGGATACACTGGAGAAACTGGCCAAGAGGCTCCTGGAAAAGGAAGCGATAGACAAGGAGGAGCTGAGGGAGATAGTGTATGGGAAGAAAGAAGAAAAAGAAACAAAAAGCGAGGCAGAAGGGGTTCGTTGACAAAATAAGGCATAAATAGTATAAACGTCCCATGTCACAAATTGAAATCCGTCCTTTCTTCAACCAGGGTCTGTTTTCTAATAATTACTTAGATCATCACCTTCCGCAAACCTCAATTTGGACACAAAACACTGACAGTATAGAGAAAGCCAAAGAAGATATCAGCATTGCGTATCAGGGAATCGAGGGGTTAAAACTCGGCCCTGGAGAAGAGGCCAGCCTTGAAGAAAAGCTTATAAGGCCCGTTCTCAAAATCCTCGGTTACGAACTTGATATACAGCCGACAACTCAGAGAGGCGCAAAAAAGAAGAGGCCGGACTACGCCCTGTTCAGGGATAAAGCTTCTCTTGAAGAGGCGCACAAGGACAAGAATAATCTTACGCGCTTTTTCTCTCATCCATTAACCATCTTAGAGGCCAAATACTGGGGAAGACGCCTTAACGACGCAGATACAAAAGACAAGCTTGACGCCCGCGACCCAACTGCCCAGACCGTAAAATATCTTGACGACGTCTATCACGCATCAGAGGGCCGCATACAATGGGCGATCCTGACCAACGGAAAGGTCTGGAGACTTTTTTACTACCGGGCATCTTCAAGGTCAGGGAACTTCTACGACATAGACCTGGAGTCTATTATTCAGAGCGGCAGCCTTGACGCTTTCAAATACTTTTACCTATTTTTCTCCAGAGACGCCTTTTTAACCGACCCTGCAACGGGTAAGACCTGGCTTGACCAGCATCTTAAAGGGAGCGAGGAATACGCCGCAAGAGTCAGCGCTGAACTTAAAGACCTCATCTTCGACAAGGTTTTTGAGGGATTAGCTACAGGGTTTATTGAATACAGGCGCAATGAACTTGGGATTAAGAATGAGACAGAAGAAGGCCTGAAAGAGGTATTCAAAGGATGCCTGACTCTCCTTTACCGCCTTCTCTTTCTGCTCTATGCGGAATCAAGGGGACTCCTCCCTGTAGACGATCAGAACCGCTATTACAAGAAAAGTCTGAAGAAGCTGAAAGAGAATATCGTAAAGGACATAAGCTCCACAGGGGTTGAAGGGATGAGCCGAAATGCTTATGACTACTGGTCCAGTCTCGAATCCCTTTGCAGGATAATAGACAAGGGGGACAAGGCCCTGAATGTCCCTATTTACAACGGCGGCCTCTTTGAGACCCTTCCCGAAAGCTTTCTTTCAGAAAACAAGATATCAGACCCTTATCTTGCCGAGGCAATTCAACTCCTCACCATAGAAAAGGCAGCAAGCCATGAGGGGCCGAGGTTTATAGATTACTCTTCCCTTGGCGTCCGACATCTTGGGGACATATATGAAGGGTTGCTGGAGTTCCACGTCAGGATTGCCGATGAAGATATCGTTGAAGTTAAAGAAAAAAATAAGTTTTTCTGGAAGAGGTCGGCAGAGGTAAAAGAGGCAAAAAGCAACAGAATAAAGAAAAAAGGCGATGTATACATCGAAAACTCGAAGCACGAGCGGAAGGCCACAGGCTCTTACTACACGCCTCATTATATTGTCGAATACATCGTAAAGAACACTGTCGGCCCTGTGCTGGATGAGAGGTTTAAAAGGGCTGAGGAGATGCTTTCCGAGCTTGACGGTCTTTACGGAAAGCAGCGCAAGCAACTCAAAAAGCCTGATGATTGGAAGCACTGGGAACACCCCGGAGAGCCAAAAGGGGAGTTGATAGATGAGATTTTAAAGAAGGAAAACGATGTATTCGAGTCCGTCTTTGACATCAAGACCCTTGACCCTTCTATGGGAAGCGGCCATTTTCTTGTCCATGCCGTGGACTATATTTCAGACCGTATAATAACCTTCCTTACCGATTATCCAGAGAACCCTGTAATCCGTAGGATTGAAGAGATAAGAAGCGAGATATTGAAAGATGTAGCCAAACAAGGCGTAAAGATAGATGAAGACAGACTAACTGAGGTAAACCTCATAAAGCGTACCGTGATGAAACGCTGCATTTACGGCGTTGACCTGAACCAGATGGCAGTGGAGCTGGCAAAGCTCTCCCTATGGCTTGATTCCTTCACCCTTGGAGCGCCTTTATCTTTCCTTGACCATCATCTGAAATGGGGAAACTCCCTTATAGGCACAAACCTTGAGGCCCTTGAAGATGTAACCAAGGGACAGCTCTTTACGATCAATCTTGAGCCTCTTAAAAGGGCCATTCGGGACATGCTCTTTGTTTCCAGCGTGTCCGATGCCACTTATCAGCAGGTTAAGGACTCTGCCAAGAAGTACAACGAGGCAGACACAAGCGTTGAAGGTTACAGGATTCTCCTCGATATCCTTGTCTCGGAATACTTCGGGACAAAGGATGCAAAAAGATTTCTCTTGGAGCAGGGGACAAGGTTAGACCTGAACAACCTACAGAAATCCATTAGCTCTATGTCCGCAAAGGATAGGAAGGTCATTGACGCCATTGAAAAGGTGGCGCATGAAAAGAGGTTCTTCCACTGGGAGATAGAGTTCCCGGAGGTCTTCTATGAGCGTAATGGAGGTATGGAGCAGAAGGTTGAGAAGAAAAAGAACCCAGGATTTGACTGCGTGATAGGGAATCCGCCGTACTATACGCTAACTCTTGGAAAAGGACAGGAGCAGGCTGATCAACAAGAAATGGCGTTTTTTGAGGCCATGTACCCCCACTCAAGCGAGTACAAAATGAACACATTTGCTTTATTTTCTGAAAGAGCACTTAAGTTTATTAGATGCAAGGGGTTCTGGAGTTTTATTCTGCCCAATACCGTATTGACTAACTATTATTTGACAAATCTGAGAAAGTGGATAGTGACAAACTTTCATTTGCAACAGTTCTTAGACCTTCGTTATCGCGTTTTCGACGAGGCTGAAATTGGCGGTAATGCTTTGGTTTTTGCAGAAGTACCGCCGTTAGACTGCGCTGAACTGACCACTTCTTTTTCAGTCATAAACAATACAGAGGAATTTTCATTAAAGTCTAAGTCTCTAACTGTGTTATCTCAATCTACTTTTGCTCGTCTTCCTGACAGCAAGTTTCTTACAGATCCAAAGGTTGTTGAGTTGCTAATGCATATACAGGACCGTTCTCAAAAGTTAGGTGATTTGGCAACCTTTTATCAGGGGATCATTACTGGTGATAATAAGAAATTTCTTGCCAAAGAGAAGGTTACGCTTAAACATAAAAAGATTTTGCGTGGTGAAGATATTAACCGATATGGGATATCGTTCGGTGAGAACTATGTCTTATACGAGCCCAGTGAACTTTGGAGTAATACAGAACCTACTATGTTTTTAGTGCCTAGTAAAATTGTCAGTCGTCAGACTAGTGACCACTTGGTTGCGGCACTTGATACAGAACAATTTTTTACGCTGGATTCGACTCATGTAATTCATTCGAAAGTTGACCATCGCTTTCTTCTTGCATTGTTCAATTCCAAGCTCCTCAACTTTGTTTATCAGCAAATAGTTCCAGAAGTGGGTAAGACTTTTGCCCAAGTTAAACTTGTAAATTTAAAGCAACTTCCCATTCCCCGCATCTCTTTCAAAACCCCTGAAAAGAAGCGTAAAAAGAAAGTAGCGGAGGGGATTGCCCTTTATAAGGATTACATGTCGGAATTTGGATATGAACTTAAGGGATCATTTGAGGAAGCGATGTCAAGCGAAAATAGTGGAGCAGTTGAGGACGACTTGGACGCAGAAGGGACTGTATCCAAATTCTATTCGGTCCCCGGCGAGAAGGTCTATGGCATTCATGCAAGAGACGGTCAGCAGGAAGATGCTGGAAGAGTATCTGAAGACACTGCTCAATATACATTGCCCATAGATTTTAAAAGAGCGAGGTCTGATAAGCGATGACTCTCGATAAAATACTAAAATGGGTTGAAAAGGAACTTTCAGAAGACCGGAACGATACCGTTCATGACCTTTTAGCTTACCTTGCAGAGCAGATGACCGAGATAAACAAGGCGAAGAATGATGAGACCGAGGGCTTCTTGAAATGGTTGGAACGGGAACTGCGCGTTGATGTCGAGAGTCTTGCAAGCAAGACCGCCATAAAAGAATATCACGAGAACAGCTTTAATCAATTCCTTGATGTCCTAAAGAGGAATAAAGGCAAAATCTCTTTAAACCTGTCGAGCCGTGATGTTCAAGAACAACTTGAAAAGCACTTCAGCGAAAGTGCTTCCAGACTTGCACCTATAAAGGCAGGGTTAGAGGCGACGGATGAATTGATAGATGAGATAGTTTACAGGTTGTATGGATTGACTGAGGATGAGATAAATATTGTTAAGGGTGAAAAGGGAACATCTTTATGAACGACATTCATAAAGAGCTTAAAGAAGTGGTTTCGTCACTGAAAGGTCACCTCATTTACCAGAGAGATATCCTTTTAGCAGAAGGCCTAAGTGCCGATGAGTATGCAAAAATACGGGCAGCTATCAGGCAAGAGTCGGAAAGTAGGAGTCAGAGCAAACAGTCGGCAGTCGGCAGTCAGCAAGCAGCTGTCAGCAATCCACCGATTCAGCAATTGACAGATTCGCCGCAGATTCCAGGGAAGAGCCATAAAGAACTCCTGGAAGGATTAAGGTCTGAAATCGGCGTCTGCCAGAGGTGCAAGCTCGGAAAGACAAGGACAAACCTTGTTTTCGGCGTGGGTAACCCGGATGCAAAGATAGTATTCGTCGGCGAAGGGCCGGGGAGGGACGAAGATCTTCAGGGCGAGCCTTTTGTGGGAAGGGCCGGGCAGCTCCTTACGGACATAATTACAAAGGGTATGAAAATGATGAGGGAGGATGTATATATCTGCAACGTGGTAAAGTGCAGGCCGCCTGAGAACAGGAACCCTGAGCCGGATGAGATAGATGCATGCGAGAGATTTTTGATCAGGCAGCTGGAGATAATTAGGCCTGAGATAATAGTGGCATTGGGGACCTTTGCGGCCCAGACACTCCTTAAAACCGAGCTACCTATATCAAAACTAAGGGGAAGGTTCCATGACTACAAAGGAATTCAAGTCATGCCTACTTTTCACCCAAGTTATCTACTGAGGAATCCTGATAAGAAGAAGGAGACTTGGGAAGATATAAAGATGGTCATTGCGAGGTTAGGGTAAAAACTCATTCTTTTCCTTTTCCCTTTTATTTTCTATTTCCTTTTCCGCCTTTTTCCTCATCTCCTCTTTCCAGTCACGATGACGGTTCATTATTGCAACGACCTCCTGGGGGTCATCAGTGACGTTTATAAGGTAGAAATCCTCTTCTGATGCAGTCTTATGGCATAGCATTGTGTACCTCATCCAATCCAAGAGGCCTTTCCAGTATTCGCTTCCGAACATTATCAGCGGCAGAGGATGTATCTTGTTTGTCTGCATCAGCGTGAGGGCCTCAAAGAACTCATCAAGGGTGCCGAAACCGCCAGGCATACATACATAACCCATTGAGTATTTAACGAACATGACCTTTCTGGCAAAGAAGTAGCGGAATCGGAGCGACTTGTTCTGATAAATATTCGGTTTCTGTTCCATCGGCAGCTCTATATTCAAACCTACAGACTTCCCCTTGTAATTTGCCGCGCCCAAGTTTGCCGCTTCCATTACCCCAGGGCCCCCTCCTGTGATTACAGAGTAGCCGTTTTGGGCCAGCAACTCGGCAACCTCAATGCTCTTTTTGTAATACTCATCTTCTTCTTTAAACCTGGCAGAACCGAATATGGATACAGCTGGACCTATATCTGAAAGTTCATCGAACCCCTCGATGAACTCGCTCATTATCCTGAATATGCGCCATGTCTCGCTGCCTTTAAGGTCTTCTAACATTCCACCCCCACAAATCCCCTCTTCTCCCTTTCTCCTTAATCCTTCAAACTCTCTGATTTAGCCGATGTCAACATAGAGAGGATATTGCCTATGGTATCCTTCATGTCCTTTCTCTCTACTATCATATCCACCATCCCGTGGTCCAGAAGATATTCGGAGCGCTGGAACCCCTCCGGGAGCTTCTGTTTTATTGTCTGTTCTATCACCCTCGGCCCGGCAAAGCATATAAGTGCTTTTGGTTCCGCAATGTTTACGTCCCCCAGCATGGCAAAGCTCGCAGTAACCCCGCCGGTTGTAGGATCTGTAAGGATGGAGATGAAGGGAAGCCCGGCATCCCTGAGCCTGGCCAGGGCTGCACTGGTCTTTGCCATCTGCATGAGGGACAGGATCCCTTCCTGCATCCTTGCGCCTCCTGAGGAAGAGACTATAATTACCGGGAATCCCTTTTTTATACCTTTTTCAATGGTCCTGGTGGCCTTTTCACCCACGACAGAGCCCATGCTCCCCCCCATGAAAGAAAAGTCAAAGACACCGAGCATGACGCTTATCCCTTTCATCACGGCCTCACCGCTTATAAATGCATCCTTTAGGCCTGAAGACTTCTGGGCATCCTTGACCCTGTCCTTATATCTCTTGGAGTCTTTGAAATTGAGAGGGTCAGCGGCCTCCATCCCTGCATCGTATTCAACAAAAGTGCCCTTATCAGCAAGGAAATCTATCCTCTCCTGGGCTGATATCCTGAAGTGATAGTTGCATTTCGGGCAGACGTTGAGGTTCCTCTGAACCTCCTTCTTGTAGATAATCTCACCGCAGTTATTGCATTTTATCCATAGCCCTTCAGGCATGGCGACCTTTTTTTCCGTCTTCTCCCCTTTTGGGGCCTTGTTTACCTTAAACCAGGACATAATACCTCACAAAAAATTATCAGTGGCCAGATGCTAATGGCCAGTTCTTCTGACCACCGACCACTGACCACTAAAATTCCAGCTCCTGTCCCTGTTCAAGAAAATGCAGGTTTGGATATCTTATATCTGTTAACTCTTTTTTCAATATCTCAAGGTACTGAGGTTTCATATGTACCACATAAACAGGCAAGTGGTTCTTTTTAAACTTTTTCAGTTCCTCTTTAAGGAAATTCGGCGTCAGATGTCTGCTTATCTCCGCCAATCTCAGCATCTCATTTGGGAACGAGGTCTCAATAAATACGGCCCTTAGATCCTCTGTCTCATTGGCGATCTGCCACATCCTGTCAGTAGGCCCGGTATCTCCTGAGTGGAGGATAGTCCCCCCTTCATCGCTGATAAAATAACCTACACTCTTGACCGTATGATTAACATCAACAGCCTTCACGGTTAAATTATCAATCTTGATATTTTCTTCGGTCTTAATGGGTTTAAACTTCAGCACAGGCTCGCTGATCGTAGGGATCAGGGTAAAGTCGGGCCATACAGTATTGTTCAGGAAGCTCCCTTGAATGATTGCAAGTATCTCATCGGTTGCAATAAGGTTTATGGGGCTTTTCACCCTTCCGGCCAGATTGTCGGCCAGGAAGAGGATGTCTTTTATGTGGTCCAAGTGGGAATGGGTGATCAGTATGTCGCTCACCCTTTCCTGCTCCTCGATAGAAAGGGTGGATGTAACGGAGCCGGCATCAAGGAGGACTGATTCATTAATCAGGAAGCTCATGGTCTTAAAACCGGGGAATTCCGCCCCGTAACATCCCAAAACCCTTATCTTCATAATGTTTTAGATCCTTCCGTTTTTTCTTCGCAATTTTTAAACCGGCAGGATATTATCTTTCCGTCCTTGTATGCCTCGATAAAGGCCCTGACAACAACCGGGTCGAACTGAACCCCGGCATGCTTCTGAAGCTCATTTATTGCCGTCTCATCTGAAAGCCCTTTTCTGTAGGGTCTGTCAGATGTCATGGCATCAAAGGTGTCCGACACAGATATTATTCTGGCAATAAGGGGAATCTCTCCGTCTTTCAGACCATCAGGGTAACCCTTCCCGTCAAACCTCTCGTGGTGATGCTTCATGCCAGGTATGATATCTTTCAGCTTTTCAACATATTCCATAATCTCGGCGCCCATCCTCGGGTGTGCCTTCATCAGGGCGAATTCTTCATCATTAAGACTACCCTGTTTCCTCAAGACCCTGTCCTCTACACCGATCTTCCCGATGTCATGAAGGATGGCAGATAGTTTCAGCCAGTCCATCTCCTGGGGGCTCACCCCCATATACTCAGCCGAAGCCATGGAATAAGTAAGGACCCTCTTTGTGTGGCCCCCAGTATAGGGATCCCTCTTTTCTATCGCCTCTGCCAGGGCCTCTGCTGTTTCATAAAATGTCTGACGGAGGCCCTCCATAAGCCTGGCGTTATCTATCGCTATTGCCACCTGGTTGGCCAGCATCTGGAACAACTCCAGGTCCTTAGGGCTGAACATCCCTTCTGATTTATTTATGGCCTGGAGCACCCCTGTAATCTTCTCCTTTATCATTACAGGGACGCAGATCATGTTCTTTGTGGCAAATTTTGATTTTTCGTCAGCCTTCCCTGAAAAACGGGGGTCTTTGGTGACGTCATCAATTACAAGGGGCTCGCCATTCTGTGCCACCCACCCTGCAATACCCTCCCCCACCTTCAGTCTTATCTCTTTTACCTTGGCGCCTTTTTCTCCAAGGGCAACCTCAAAATAGAGTTCGTTCCTCTTTTCGTCCACCAGGAGGAGGGAGCCAACCTCCGCCTTCATGAGTTCTGTGGCCGACTCCATGGCCCTCTTCTGTACTTCTCTGGGGTCGAGGGTCGAGTTCAGAATAGCGCTCAGCCTTGCAAGGGTTTTAAGCTCTTCCTCCCTGGAAGCGTCTTTATGCATAGAGGAGATTTGCGACCTTAAATCCTCTATCTCTTTTTTTAGTCTTTCAACTTCCTCCGTCATTGCTAACTCATACCATTCTTCAGGCTTTTCACAAAGTCATGTACCTTTTTGTTCACTCCTTTTTTGCCTATGTTTTCTTCTAAGACCTTTATGATGGCGCTTCCAACTATGACACCGTCAGCCCACGACGATACCTCTTTCGCCTGCTCAGGCCTGGATATCCCGAAACCAACGGCAACCGGGAGTTCTGTATGGGATTTTATCTTCTTTATCATGCCTTTAATATCCTTTGAAACCCCTTCCTTGGCGCCAGTTACCCCTGTCAAAGAGACATAATATATGAACCCCGTAGAGCTTTTACAGACCTTTTTTATACGATCCTCGCCGCTGGTCGGGGCCAGGAGGAATATGGTATCCAGCCCCTTTTCCCTTGAGTGCTTGATAAGTACCTCTGCCTCCTCAGGGGGCAGGTCAGGGACTATTACCCCGTCTACTCCAGCCTTTACAGCATCCCTGACAAACAGTTCCTCACCATATTTAAAGATAGGGTTGTAATAACTCATAAAGATCAGCGGAATATTGGAGACTTTCCTTACTTTCTTTGCCAGGTCTATGACGTCACTTAAGGAGACGTTATGCTCCAATGCCCTGGTGGCAGATTTCTGGATGGTGGGGCCGTCGGCAAGGGGATCTGAGAATGGGATACCTATCTCTATGAGGTCTGCCCCTGCCTTTTCAAGCTCAAGAATAAGCCTCTCCGTCTCTTGAATGTCCGGGTCACCCGCCATTATATAGGCGATAAGGGCCTTCTCTCCCTTATCTTTCAGCTCCGCAAATTTATTTTCGATTCGTGTCATAATGCTCCGCAATATAACTTAAAAATCTATGCAAGTAAAGGGGGGCAGCTGACCCAAAAATAGACATTGCCTATATACAGTCCTCTCCCTTAACTCCCTACCGAGTTTTTAAAAAGATAGATTAGGATTTTCTTCTATACGGTGATTGTTTCTCTCGCTGGTTACCTCTCTATGTTTACATAAAGGCGC
>JAUSKU010000043.1 GCA_030646755.1 Deltaproteobacteria bacterium | reverse complement strand
CATCTTGTCCCTATTGCCTCTGTTATTTCTTTGTGCCTTGTGTTTTCTGTCCCGTTATCAAGGGTAAGCGTCCTTCTTGCATGCTCCGGCAGGTCTTTGAGACGCCTTATAACAGCATCCCGAGTCTCTTTTGCACCTTTTCTCGGAAGCTTGGTAATGAAAACAAGGCGGCTCTTGCGCTCTGCAAGGCTGTTTAATGCCTCTTTGCTCTTCCGGGATACCACACTGTCTCCTTCCCAGTGTCCAATCTCTTTACGGGTCTCTACAGACTCAGGTCGCTCTTCTATTGATACCCTGTCGGGTATCTTGGTCCGCTTCTGCTTCCTCCCTATCTCCTTCTTCTTGCGCTTACGGTGGGCGCGTACCAGGCATTTTATCAATTCCTCACGATCCGGCGTCTTGGAGTTGTATATATACTGATAAATGGCCTCATGGCTGACAGATGATCCGGGATACTCTGTCTTGATCCTTCCTGCTATCAGCTCCGGAGACCAGCCCAGGATCAGCTTTTCTTTCAGGTATCGGCGAACATCCTCATCTCTTAACCGATCTCGCTGGCTTGCTTTGCTCCGTCTCTTATCTGCCCTCTCATGGGCACGATGGGAAAGGTATTTCTTGTACTCAAGAGATGAGTTTCGTTTTAACTCGCGTGAGATAGTGCCTTTGTCCCGGCCGAGCTCTCTTGCTATCTCACTTTGTTTCCTCCCCTCAAACAACATCTCCATCATTCTGTCGCGCTCGGCCAATGTCAGGTGCTTGTAGTTCTTTTCCATAGACACTTAGGATAGCATTCTCCTTTCTGCTTTCCCAAGTGTTGCACTTCATTATTGAACTGGCGGGTTTTTCACCACCCGTCTGTTCAACAAGCTGGCGCGACTTTTCTTTACCCGATGAAGCAAGCAGGTCTCTATCTAATAAGTCTACATCATTTAATACAAACCCTACGATAACAATATCTGGTTTATACCGGAGTCCAACCTCTTTCATGAAAATTAATTCCTGATATGTATTATAGCCAGGAACACCCATATTAAGAATTTCAACAGTTTTAAAAGATGATTTCTCAGTTAACATCTTTTCAAGTTGTTTAAGGTAGGTGTCCTGTAGTTTAACACCTGCGCCGAAAGTGAAAGAATCTCCCAACCCGACAATCCGCAATGTATTTCTACTTTTTTCTTCCGGATACTCACCATCTCTAAATCCCCTCGAATTTATTTTAATATCCTCACGTTCGAAGCCAGGAATTAGTCCCACAAGACGAGGTGAATCAGGCAACTTTTGGAAAGGAAGGGGAGGTTCGGTATGCACCAGTAATCTAATCAGTATTTCTCCCAAGACAAAAAATATAAGAATGCTGATTAATAATATCGTCAGGCGTTCAATCCAAATTTTACTCCGAAAATAATTACTCATACAATCCTGCTCCCTCGCCTTTTTCATTTTTTCAAAATATCTTTTACGGCACAAAATACTTCTTCAACTGTTATTGCCTTTAGGCATGCCGCATAATTGCTATGATGGCAGGAATTTTCGTCACATGAGTCTCTGCATGGGAAAGGCTTTTCCATAATTCTACTCAAATTTCCATAAGGCGCATCCCAGTAACTTTTTGATGGTCCGTGGATCACCACTGTCGGAACCTTTAGCGAAGCAGCTATGTGCATAGGGCCGCTATTGTTACATAGAAAAAGTTGAGACTTTGACAGTATTCCTGACATTTCTCTCAAACTCAATAACCCAGCGAGATTCCTGGGGACGTATTCCATCTTCGATATGACTTCATCTATCACATCTTTTTCATCTTTTGCCCCAAGGAAGACAATCGGGATATTCAGTTCCTTGGCTATTCTGTCGCACAGAGAGGCAAACCTTTCAGGAAACCACCTTCTGAGAGGGTGTCTGGCACCAGGATGCACGCAAATAAACGGCTTGCCGATCTTGTTGTCATCCAGTATCTTTTCTACCCCCTTCTTTTCCTCCTCCGTAAGATATACACCCCATTCTATTTCCTCATTCATCCCGCAACCCAAGTACCTGGCTATATCAAGATGATATTCAAGCTTATGCTTGACACTAGTAAAAGGTACGCGATTGCTTAATATAAACCCACCGCCCCCAAATGCGAAACTCACTTTGTATCTTGCTTTCAGCGGAAACACAAGAAGAAGGAGTTCTCGAAGGTCCCCTCTCGCCTCTATTACAAGGTCAAAAGACCTTTGCTTAAGACCGCGTATGAATTCTACATATTTTTTCCTTTCTGATGGATAAAACCAGAATGGATTAAAAGTTAATATTTCGTCTACGTAAGGGTTATTTATTAAAACCTCCCTGGCAGCTGTTGATGTTAGAAAAGTTATTTTTGAATTTGGAAATCTCTCCTTCAATGGTTTTAAAAGAGGGAGGGTCATGACCACATCTCCAAGGTAGGCTGTACGAATAATCAATATATTCTTTACAGAATCCGGGTCAATACTTCTCTCCCTTCGAAACAGTAATAGAGGAGAAAAAACCAAATACCCTACTATATCTGCCAGCACTGTTGCACAAAGCTTTTTTTTGTTTACTATCTTGTACATTTAATATCCGCAACCTCTATTAAATATTTCAACACCTGCCCTTTATGATTCAAATGCTGCGGTACCCAATAATATTCATCAGTCTTTTTTTCATCAAACAGCGAGTTTGTAGGATTGTCGTTGCACCTTGTCCACAATGCCTTGCCCTTAGTGGCATTATTCAAAAGCTCTATTGCATGCCCCTTGTATCCTTCCTGAACATGGTCAATATCTGCCTGGTACCTGAAATACGCGCACTCAATATCGCCAATAAACGTGGCGGCCTCCCTCTCCTTCCAGAACTCATCATTGGATGTGGGAAATCCTTTTAAAGGCTTGTGAGTATCATTTTTGGTCGTATTAAATCTGTTTGACGGTCCTTCCCAATCAAAAAGATATCTTACCTTCGGCATGGGAAACCTGGCCAGAGCCCCTGACGCAATTGTTATGCCTATGGAGAAAGACATTATCCCTATATCATTCTCCATCACATCATTTGAATGTGAAAAATAATCAACTACCTGCGACAGTTCCTGCTGGTGCAGAGGCCCCCAGTAATCCTCTTTCCCGCTGCTCTTACCCCTGCCTGATGGGTCATAATGGAGGGCAACAAAACCAAGGGAGGCAACGTCCTTGGCCCTTACGCCGTTTCCTTTATCGTAATCGGTTCCCGGACTCCCACCTCCGGGCACAAATACAACACCGGGGAATTTACCTGGCGTTATAGGACGATGGATATGGGCATATATACTATGACCTGAAGCCGTCTTGATCCAGACCTCTTTATAGGCCGTATCAACAGGGGTCTTGCCTGTAAATTTTTCAATAAAGGCGGAGCCCCTCCACCCTATGATATTGCCTAATAAACCCATGTCGCCTTTTGATATCAATTATCCGATGCTTTTTGATCTATGTTCATTCCGCCGGAAGTAAACCTGTCCAGAAAATGCATGTATCCGGGATATTGAGAAATGCGGTTTTCAAGGCTCATTACAAATTTCCCCGTTATATCCCGGTCCTTTTCCGCTCCTATGCATCCTGATGTCAGTGGTTCTTCTATAATGATCTTATAAAGTTTTTTTTCGCCCGGCACTATAAACATGGGGAGCAATTCAGCCCCGGTCTTTTCAGCCAGGATCGCAGGGCCGAGAGGGAACATAACTTTTTGTCCGAAAAAATCAATTGCGCCATGTCGCCCTACGCGATTTTCCGTTCCGGTTCCGTCGCCGGTTATCATTATAATGCCATTGCCGTTAAGCCATTTAAAAGCGCCCCTGAGGAAGGAGTCCGCCTTTATGATCTCAGCGGGGATTTTAGCCTCGTATTTCATCCTTAGCCTGAATGCCACGTTTCTGCCCACCCAGCTTAAGCCCTCATCCGAAGGGAGGCCTATCTGCTTCATCCTGTACCCTAATCTCGCCAGGGAGACGAGGGGAAGATGCACAGGCCCGAAATGGCCATGTACAAGGATTACGCCCTTGCCCCTTTCAAGGGCATTGTTTAGATGTTCTATCCCTTCTATCTCGATAAATCTTCTAACTTCTTTTGCTCCGAATTTAGGAAATATAAATATCAGGAGACGGTCTATGTAATGGTTTCTGAAATACTCCCTTACATACGAGGAATCTTTGTTGTCACGACCTTTTATCCTGGCGAGGTTTTCCAGGAACTGCGCCCTATTGCCCCTCGAAAGGGCATAGTGCATGTCGCCCATGGCCCTGAGCGCCGCAATCCCCAATCTCACGGGCAGTATGACTATCAGCCACCTAAGGGGGAACCACACCAGGAGCCGCAGCAGGTCGCGCGATATGCTTTCTTTTACCACCATATCTTTGTATCCGTTATTTCCCCTTCAACTTTAGGACGGCGTTAAAAAGTTTCTCGATGTAACGAGTGCCCGGGTTTGTGTAATACTTTGGATAAAGGAGGTTGTCCACTTTATTGACAAACCCTTCTTTTAGCGCTATCTGGTAGAGCTTGGTGTGAGGTTCCACCCTCATGGAATTGAACTCAAAATGCACCCTTTTCCCCATCTGCATCTTTGCCTTTACACAGAAAAAGATCATGGACAGGAACGCCGTAAGGCTCTGGCCGGGTGGATTTTTGAAAAAGTTGTAGCAGACCTCATAACCGTCGATACTCTTTAGTACCTCGTAAGATTTAAGGATATCTTTTTTTGTTATGTTCTTTTCGAGCGCCTTTAAAACCTTGTCTGAATAACCGTCAGGAGAAAGTATTACCTTCCTGCACCCGGCAGCCTTGGCCAGTTCCAAAAACTCCTTTTTAAGTCCGTTCTCGCTGAACCATGCAGACCATTTAACCTTCAGGCCTCTTCTTATTATCTCTTCGCATATATCCTTGGCGTGCTTCAAAGGTATATTGAATACGGAATCTACAAAGGTAAAGGTATCGATGCCGCTCTTATTTACCAGATGCTCTATGTCGTCAACTATACTTTTCGGCTCCCTGAGCCTGTATTCTTTTCCATTTAAAAATCCATATATGCAATAAACGCACTTGAGCGCACACCCGCGCTTTGTCTCTATCCCAATCGCCTCCGGAACGTCTTTATAATCGCCGACAGGGACAAGCCCCCTGTCAGGGAGCCCAGTGCTGTTCAAGTCTACCTGCCCTCCAGGCCCTGAAAATACGACATTGCCGTCTTTCCTGTAAAAAATACTCTTTACATGTTCAGGCGCTGAGATGTTATCCAAGAGGGCTGAGATTGTCCTTTCCCCTTCCAAAAAGACGCCGTAATCTATCCTCGGCTCCTCCTCCATTATTTCCCTTGCAAACATGGAGAAACCTGAGCCTCCAACTATGATCTTTGCATTTGAGACTTCTCTTATTACATCAATGGCCTTCTTCAAATAGGAATAATAGAAGACCACCTCCCTTTTGTTGGTGGAATCTATATTCCTTAATGATATCCCTATGGCGTCGGGGGAAAAATCCTCGACAATTTCCTTCAACTCCTCAAAAGGTCTTTTGGAGGTATTTGTATCAAATCCACGGACATCATGGTTTGCAATCTGCGCCTTGACGCAGGCGAGCCCCAAAGGGAAGACAGGCGGCTCATTGCCGCCGAGGTATGATTGAACAAGTAGTACCTTCATTCCACCGCTCTGCCTGTCAGCCTCTTAGCCAGCCTGTATGTGGACCTCATGCCGACATACAACGATTTAAACAACGGCTTCATGGGTTTGCTGTTAAGTATGTCCACTGCCGGAGAACTCACAAGGAACTTGAGGAGAGGGCTTGGGAACCCGCCGTTCTTGGACAGAGTCATGAGGAGGTTCAGGTAATTCGGCTCCCTCATAGTATAGCTCTTCTCATATATCTGCCTTTTCTCGTCTTCGATAAGTTTGTCGTTCCTGGCCATCTCATAAAGCTTGGTGCCGGGGTAGAGGATCAATGAGAAGGGCTGGAGGTGGAAAGGTTTGGGAATTTCCGCTATCAGCTTAAGGCTCTCTACCTTGTCGAACTCGGTCTCGTAAGGGACGTCAAGGATAAAATCATAGCTGGGCGGATACATCCTGTCCTTGTACTTGTTGATGATCTTAAACGCCTTCATGAGCCTTTCGTTGTCCATCTGCTTTCTGTTGAAGAGTTCCTGTATCCTCTTGCTCCCGCTCTCAACACCCATCTGTAGGTAGATCAGTCCGGCATCGACCAGCATCTCCATCTTTTCTTCCGATACGGTCATCGGACTGGCCAGACAACTGAAAGGCATGTTTATCTTTTCCTTGTATTCCTTGCAGAACTCTTCCAGGTTCTTCTTTGGCCGGGCAAAGAAGGCGTCATCCGATATCCAGATAAACCCGACATAGGGGAGGTTCTCTTTGACCCAAAGGAGCTCGTCTATTACATGGGCTGTGGAGCGCCAGCGAAGGTAATTTTCGTTGTTGTACATCCCTTTCAGGGTGTCATTGATGCAGTAAGTGCACTTGTGGGGACATCCGCGGCCGGTCATGGTCTGGTATCCGGTCTTCTTGAGGTATCCCGACACGGTGCCATTTTCCAGGGATTTTTGCATCAGGTCGTAGGTCATAGGCTGTATCTTTCCCTCGTGAAGGACGTGTTGGTCCTCCAGGGAATAGTCGGGTCTCGGATAGACATCAAGGTCATGAGGGAGGTTTCTTGGCGGGTTCTTGATAATGGCCCCGTTTTCCCTTACACAAATATTTCTTACGTCACAATATGATTCGCCCTTCTCCATCCTGCTTACGACCTCAAGGACCGCCTCCTCGCCGTCCCCGATGCATACAATGTCGGCGTAATCTAAGGACTCCTCAGGCCTTATGGTAGCATGTATCCCGCCCCATATGACAGGGGCCTTAAGCCCTTCCTTCAATTTTTTGGTTATCTGGACAGAACCTTCAAAGAAATTGGTCATGAGGGTTATCCCTATGAGGTCGGAGTCCCTACAGAGGGGGATTAATGCGTCCAAAACGCTATTCTCATACCTCTTCACGCCGAAGACGAGGTTGTCGCCGAAAGGGTCGGGGATGAAGATTAGCTGGGTCTTGTGGCCGTGACTTTTAAGATACGCGGAGATGGTGCGAATACCGAATGCAGTAATGTCAGGATATGGCGATATAAGAGTTATCTTCATTTCCTTTTCCTGTTAAACGTTATCTTTTTAAACACCCTTCCCATGAGCAGCTTAAACCTGATGATCCTGAGTTGTCTCGCTAATTCCTTAGACGGCAGCTGGCTCACATGATATACGGAATTGTCGATATCGAATGCCGTCCAGTCTATCTTTTTAAACTTGTATCTATCTTTTATATAATGATAGATCTGAGACCCTGGAAGGGGAAAGCATGTGGTAAATGTCACTAGGTCGGCACCGAGAGAGAAGGCGTAATTCGTAGTTTCACGGATCTCTTTTTTAGTTTCCTCCGGGAACCCTATCATAAACCATGCTCCAACTTTGACCCCGCTGTCCTGGATAACCTTGATTTTTTCCGTTATCTCTTTCAGGGAACATGATTTTTTCATCACTTTTCTGGTTTTTTCCGAGCCTGACTCTATGCCCATATGGATCAACCTGCACCCTGACCGGTACATCAAGGACAGGGTTGCATCAGTTAGGTTATCCAATTTCTCATAACTTACAAAGTCCCACTCTATAACCATTTTTTCATTAATTATGCCTTCACATATCTTTATAAGGTTCTCTTTGTGGGAGGTAAAACAGTTGTCCATGAACATGAATTTCTTAACGTTATATTTGTTATATAACAATGACATCTCTTTTAATACGTTTGAGGGACTCCTATACCTAATTTTTCTCCCGCTGATGTTGAAGGCGCAACAGAAACTGCATTTACCGGGACATCCTCTCGTCGTAATGATCGGGGCTGTATACCCTTCCTTCATTGTGGAACCCATCATGTCCCCGGAATAATCTTTCGGGTTAAACATTTCCCAGCAAGGTAAATCAATGTCATCAAGATTATGTATAAAAGATATCGGGTTTGAAAATACTTTCCCCCCTTCAAGCCACACCAGCCCTGGAACATCTTTATATCTTTCCTCTGCGGGTTTTCCACTCTTAGCCACTGAGTTATTGATTTCAGAAATTAAAGAAGGGAAACTTTCCTCGGCCTCTCCCCTTATCGCAAAATCACACTCAATAAAGTCACCCATCAGATCCGCCGGTTCGGATGCGGATGGATGAGGGCCGCCTATTACAATGGTGGTTCCCTGCAAGGTTTCTCTTATAACTGCAATGGTCTTTTGGGCTGCGGCTACATCTTTGGTAAATATCTTTATCCCTACAACCTCAGGCTTATTCTCATTCAGCCATTTCCTGAAATTCTCTGCAGACGGGTCGGCATTCCAGTCTCTTACGTGCACATCGTGGCCGTGACTCCTTAGAGAAGATGTAATATATGCAAGGCCCAAATCAGGGATGTTTGGAGGGTTCTCTACAAAAGATGTCAAGGGCGTCATTAACAGTATCTTCATTGTTTCCTACCTTCAGCCAGAGGGTCATTTGCTTTTCTCTTGTGCAAATAAAGCCTTATCCTTTCCCAGTCACGATGATATAGCACCTTTATCCCTTTTGCTAAAAACCTTATTTTTTCTCCGATCTTATACCCGAGTTTATACGCAAACTCAAGATTTCTTCGGGACAGAGATATGACAACGGAGTCCCTTGCAAGCAGGTTTAAAAGCCTCTTCGGGAAATGCTGGAATGTCAGAAGGTATATGAGGAAATTCGCGTAAGTCCTCCTGGGAGGTATATAAAAAGGCCTTCTATAGATGTCGGAGGCCTCATCTTTAATAAGGCCTTCTTTTTTTGCCTTGAAGTAGAGGGGAGTCTGAGGGAAGAAAACAAGGCTGGATATGCACAGCCCGTACGGTTTTGGCACCTTCATCAAGAGCCTTACAGTGTCCATCACATCATCCTGGGTCTCCCAAGGGTTGTCGAGTATAACATGATAGTCGGGAGGGAGTATTCTGGGGAGATAACGGGATATCAATTCAGTTGCCTTTACAATCTTCTCATTTGACTCATTCCTATTGTAAAGTTGTCTTATTCTTTCGCTTCCGGTCTGAATCCCCATTTCTACATATACCATGCCGGCATTCACAAGGCATTCCATCTTTCTCTCTGTTATGGTGTTAGGGCTCCCCTGGCAATAAAAAGGGAGCCCTACCTTCTCCTTGTATATACTGCTGAACTCCTCTATTTCATGGACGGGCCTGGCAAAGAATGTGTCGTCAAAAAACTGGATAGCCTCTATAAATGGGAACCTCTCTTTTATTTCGACAAGTTCATTGATAAAGTTCTCTACGCTCCGTGCCCGGAAATATTTGGCACCCATCTCATCGTACATCTCTTTTTGATTGCTTATATTGCAATAAGAACATTTATGAGGGCATCCCCGATCCGTCATGGTCCTGTAAGCTATCTTAAGCCTGTTGTCAGGGTGCGGGAGGCGAGGGAGAAGTTTTTTAAATCTTTCAACATTCAAGGTAGCTATGCAGTCGGCTTCAGGATCAAATACATAATGGTCCTTCATGCTAAAATCGAAGAACGGCAACCGGTCTAAGTCTGCAAAAGGCTCTCTTAGTTTATTTTTAATGATTTGACCACCCTTGTTAAACCACAGCCCTTTAACATCAGAAAAATCCTCTCCCTTCTCTATCTTTTGAGCAAGCTCCAATAAGGTATCTTCACCCTCGCCCAAGCAGACTATATCGGTATGCCTTATAGATTCTTCAGGGCTTGCCGTGGGATGGATGCCTCCCCATATTACTGGAATGTTCAATTCACCTTTCAAGCTATCAGTGACCTGCTTGGCCCGGTCAAAATAATTGGACATGAAGGATACTCCGATAAGGTCCGAGTCCCTGCAGAGTTCGATTATCTGTTGAATTACCCTATCGCTGTATTTATATACGAAGCTGCCTTCCTCCTTCAACTTGCCTATACTTCCTGGAAGGAATATGATCCTGGTATCGTGTCCGTTTTCTCTGAGATAAGAGGACAGGCTCCTGACGCCAAAGGCACTTATATCGGGGGGAGTGGGTGTTACAAAAGTTATCTTCATTAACTATTTACCATCCTGTTATTTGTGTTTGAAACTAAAAACGGCGCGTCTCCCTGTGCCTCCATAAACCTTCTCAGTGCAAGGAAATTGAGGTAATGAGATGGATGCCTTAATACATACTTTTCTAATTTTTTTACAAACGCAAGTGTATTTTTCTCAACAGCATCTTCACACTGTTCCTTGGTATAAATCTCAAGTGGCGACTCTATGATCATAGTGTGTCTGCCATCCTTTCCCCTTATCATGAAAGTTGGCAATACAGCACAGCCCGACCTCATAGCGATTTCCATAGCACCTACTGCAAATAAAGCCTTTTTGCCAAGAAAATCCACAGAAACCTTCTTTTTTCCACCCCCACCATCTAATGCTATCCCGAGAATATCATTGCGCTTCAGGCATAAAAATGCCTCTTTCATTGAACCAAATATATTTATGTGTGTGACGGGTAGCGACTGTTCATACTCCCATCTTATCCTTAGTCCCAACTTCTCTATACGACTAAATTTCCTATTCGGTAGTTTCTCCTCCCATATCGTAGACGGAGCGCTCATCTGACACATCTTATAGTCGCGGTAGCCAATAGCTGGCATTATCATCTGGTTAGCGCCGAAGTGGGCGAATACGAGCATAGTCCCATTGCCCGCCTTGATAGCCCTATCAAGATGTTCCATACCATTATATACAATTATTGAATCTATATTGCCCTTATTGAGCGTTGGGTAAAGCAGCAATTCTAACTCGTTCTGCAATGTGTTTATAAACGTATTTTTTATTTCAAATGCCATATCAATAGCGTTAGAAATCGGAGCAATGCAGTAAAGTTCCCTTTCAAAAGCCTTTCTCTTACGGCGCAACACGAGATAGGCAACACTCCCTCCCCATCTGGCCAGCAAAAATGTCCATTTAAATGGAATTTTCTGCACAATAATGCGGAGCGGAAACAAATATGACAACTTGAATACATCTCTTATAATGGACTTCAGACTCATTTTATCCCTGCCAGATTGCAGACGTATGAGATTATCCCAAAGATCCATCTCAACGGATACCAGACAACCAATAGTGCAAAGGACTTAACCATATGCTAATATGATTCCAAACCCTTTCAATCTATGTACCCGAGCTGTTTCAAGTGGTTCAAAACATTTTTAGATTCCTCCTCGGTATAACCATCTTTAGATTGGTCCCCTTTATCCCGTGTATCGGATTTGGAATAGCTGATAATGTTGGAATTAAGATAATTGCTGTCGATTGCATCTGTCATTATCTTGCCATCCATGCTATCTGGTACAGGAACCCCGGATAAGTACAATATCGTTGGTGCCAAGTCAATTATATTAGCGCCGGGAATAGTGGTATTGCTCTTAAATGCAGGACCGCTAGCAATAAAAATGCCATCAGGCTCATGATCACCTGACCAACTACTTGAATCCTCAATTATCAACCCTTTGCCAGACCTGCCTTCAGTCTTTCCATTAAAGACGCCGTACCCGGATTTGAATGTGACAACAAGGTCCGGAGCCGATGTAAGATCATCGCCGATAAAAACATCTTCTTTCATGTAAACTTTCTCAACGATTTTCTGCCCGGTCTTAGGGTCTGTGATGTCCATAAGTTCAGCGAAGATGCACCTCCTTACAGTATCATAGTCTTCGGGCTTCACAATCCCGTGCGGCTCCCTTCCCTTGAGGTTTATAAAGATATTGCCCACGGTGCCGCTGAAGTACGCACTAGTATTCTCCCAGTCAATCATACTTGTATTGAAGTCGGCCTCCAGGATGCTTTTCTTTTTGCGGAACCTGGAGGCAACTCTCTTGAATACCTTGTAGACATTCCCAACAAGCCATTCTTTCCTGAAGGCAAGGAGCCCTTTTGACTCAAGCCATTTATTCAATGAGACTGTCCTTGTTAAAGGGCCAAACCCGTGGTCCGACATCAGGATGAAGTTCATGTCCTTGTCAGATGAAGCGATGAGTTTACCGATGGCTTCATCTACCTTTTCATAAACCCTGAATATCGCGCCGCTGTGCTTCTCCCTGCAATTAGGCAAATCATTCTTAAAATCCAGATCCATGTATTTCCAAAAGTTATGAGAAACCCCGTCCGTGTCTATGAAAAAAAACATCCGGAAATCATGATCCTCCTTGTCCATAAGATACTTAAAGAGCCTATATCTATACTCTATCAACTCATCAGTGCTTCTTATGAATATGTCTCTTCCAGAAGAGGTATTCACATTTGGTCTCTCCTTGGGGAAGATATGGTATGGGCCGAGCTTTTCTATAATCTCACTTGTTAATTCTTCCGGGTGCGTAAAAATGCATCCCGTGTTAAGCGGGGTTCCCAGCCCTGCAACCATCTGTCCATTTACCACATCAGTCGGATATGTAAGTGTTACCCCAGCGACACATACCCTTTTGCCATATTCACTAAGAATTATCCAGAGAGGCTTGGAAGTCCTATCAAGGGCACTTAAGATTTTGAATTTGTGTTCTGAGGTTTTGCCAAGAAAGTCATATATAGTATGCTTGCCAGGATTGTTGCCGGTCATAAAAGACGTCCATGCAACAGGGCTTACAGTGGGGACGGTAGACCAGAGGATCCCATGAACACCATTTTTAATGAGGGCGGAGATATTTGGAAGCCTACCTTTTTTAATAAGCGGCTTTATTATCCTGAAGGTTGCCCCGTCAATGCCTATTACAGTAATTTTATTTCTCTTCTTATCCATAAGTGCTCCTATTCTATATCTCCTCCAAATCTGCTTATAAACCTTTTAATATATCTTAAGTTAAGCCTGCTTTTCTGTTCAATAAGGTCGATTATAATACTATCAGATTTCGTGACACCTTTGAATAATAATATGACACAGCAAAGATAGCTCAGGCAATATAATACCAGAATAGGTAGTATTGAATAATAGCCAACAGATATGGATCTTCCCAAGATAAAAAAGACTACGGTTGTCAGGACGGCGGCAATTATTGCTTTAAAGAAGTCCACGGAAAAGGGATGGATAGCCGAATGACGATATAATACTACAGCTGCAAGGACATTGAACGAGCTATATGAGATAGCCGTTGCTGCTGCCGCCCCCGATGCCCCGTATTTTGGGATTAAGAGGATGTTTAGCAAGAGGTTTAAAAGTATCGTCGATACCGAAAGCCACATCTGCACCACGTATTTTCCGCTTGCTGTCAAAACTACGTTATTGATACCAAGGATGAGCGATGAAAGGTATCCTGAAACCACTATCCTAAGACATAAAGCCCCTTGGGCATAGTCGCCCCCGTAAAGGGTGACAAGCATTATCTCAGGGAAGAATATGAGGAGAAAGAAGAATGGAAGGGATATCGAAAATATCCACTTGGTAGTAACTTTGTAGAGGGATGATAGTTCATAGACCGAACTCTTTGCCATGTATTGCGTTGCCACAGGTAGGAATATAAACGTAATTGGAGATATTAGGATGTTAAAGAACCGAGCCAGCGAAGCTGCTGCATTATAGATCCCAACATCCTCCGCTTTTTTGAAGTAGCCCAGCATGACTGTATCCATCGTCCCCAGCACAAGCCACATCAGGGGCATGACTGTCAGTGGCAGGGAGGAAAGAAAGAATTCCCTCTTTGAGACCGTGATAGCCCTGTATGCAGGCCGCTTTAAGAGGTTTACGCCATACCTGTTCGAAATATAAATGCAGGATAATATGCCCGGGACAATAACAGAGATTGCATATGAATATGTTATGGAAGTTATGGAAAAGCTTATAGGGATAGAGATTATGAGAAGCAGGAGGAAAAGTAAATTTTTTATAATATCCAACAGGAAAACCTTTGGCTTTACATCCTTAAAGCCCCTTGCCACACCTATTGAAAAGTCAAGGAGCGAAAAGAAAGGAATTGTAATAAAGGTGACCTTTAGCAAAAATCCAAGGTGCGAGACCTCGGGGAAGATCTTCTTAACGATAAAATCTGCAGAGGATATGGCGATAACACAGATTACCAAGCTTATAAGTATCCCCATTCGCATTACCGAATAGACCATGTTGCTTACCGCAGTGTTATCGTCTTTGCCGCTGGAAAAGGCAATATACCTTGTGATGCCGACCGAGAGACCGAACGTTGAGAGCATATATATAATGCTCACGATTCCTAAGAAGAGGGAAAAGACCCCAAAGACAGAAGGGCTGGAGAATTGGGTGATAATCACCTTAGTGCCAAAAGACATAAGTGTGCCTGCCATTGTACCAGCAAGTGCGCCAAGGCCTCCCTTCATCAATACACCCATATTTTTTTTAATATGTTCGTCGGTCATCTGTCAACCCCTGCATTGAAATCGAAGTCACTCTCTCAGCAAGCCCCATGAGCATCCAGAAATGCAGGTACGTATAATCCATCTCCACTATTCCATGTACAAAAAAGGTAATTAATGCGCCGATCATACAATATAGAGAATTTCTCAGAAATGTGTTATTGCACCGCGGCACAGCCATTACAAGCCTCATAACCCTCATGAATACAAAAACCATAAAAAGGCCAAACCCTATAACCCCCAAGTCAAACAATATGGTGAAATAAAAGCTGTGAGCGCCTGGCCATGGGTCCACAAGTTTAGCAAAACCGCCAATGCCTTCGCCTAACCAATCGTTCTTTGCAAGAGACTTAAACCCGGTTTTCCAGAATTCAAGGCGATAGGACAGCGACGCCTCTGAAATTTTTGCGCTTGCAGTGAACCTCTTTTCAGAGAGGATGAACATGTTGAATAGAAATGCGATAGTAAAAATGCCTGTAAAGGCAAATATCCATGAAATCGCCTTCCTCCGCATCACAGGGTTAAGTATCACCGTCGCAAAGAACCCCAGTATCAGTGCCCCCACTGCTCCCTTGGAGCCGCATAGGAGGATGTTCAGCATTAATATGAACGCCGTCAAAGACAGGAAAAACCGTAGTTTAAAGCCTTTTTGCAGATAAAGGGCGAGAAGCAGAAATGATGCTATTGCAAGCCAGTTGGCCGATGTTTGGGGCGGAGCAAATCCGCCAACCCGTTTGCCTCCCTCCGAAAGGATGCTCAACCAAACATAGGCTCGGTTGGAGACATGAATGCTAAAGATTTGTCCGTAGTAATACTTGGATGTGAATACTATGATTGCGAGAAATAAAGACGACAAGACTGTGTAGTAAAAAATCTGCTCCAGTTCATCTGTGTTTCTTATGGTCTTCTGGAAAATATAAAGGATGGCGACGCCTGTCATGGTCTCAAAAAGCATATTGACGCCATGGTAGTAGTCACTCGTCCAAGAGAGGGTCGTAAAAGCCCATACAAGGAATATAAGTAACAATACATTAATATGCGATTTTACGTTAAATCGATCTCTGTTTACTGCCCGGTGGAGAGTTACGGCAAAATAGACAATAACTATAAGGATTGAAGCGACCGTATAGCCTTCACTCACCTTCCGTAAAGGGCTGTCGATTACGAGATTAAAAGTCTTTACAGGTATGAGTGGTATAATCAGATAAAGGCCGTACATAGGTTTGATAAAGACAAGGGTGAAAATAAAGAGAGCGATAAGGGCCCAAAGAGTGCTGGTCGGAAAGGCGAGGAAGGTTATGCCTAAAACAACAGAAAAGGGAACAAATAATATCTGTGCTGAATACCTAAAGAAAAAATCTTTAAGAGAAGTTATGTTCCTATAAATAATAGACTCAGAATGCCTTGCCATCAATCAACCGTTATGACAACAGGCACACTGCCGACTTCTATCTCAAAAAAGCCGCTTTTTACCGCTTTCCAATACGGCTTGAACGCTGTTGCATAGTCTTTAACATCCTTCCCACTCTCATAAGCAGGCACTATTTCCACGACTTTCATTTTCGATGTCCCTGGTTCAACAGCTATCCTTTCCTTTGCAGCAGCCTTACCGTCATTCCACATGACCCACACAGGCTTATTGTTTTTCATAAACCTGAACACGTATACATCACTACCTTCCTTAGTCGTCTGTACGTTATTTAAATCCGATCCATCCAGTAATTCGACCATCTTTTTAAAGGTATAGTAACCAAGCTTCTTGTTGCCTTGAGCGTTGATAAGGGTAGCCTTACCGAGCGGGTCATCTCTTTCTGTGGATCTATGGGACGGTCTCTCGGCGAGGCCGGACCAAAACATCTTCTTTACGCCGACTGATAAGGCATAGATAAACCTTTTAAACAGGTCGGCTGCATGGGCCGTTTCCGTGGACATTAGTACCCCGGCAACCTCCATGGCCCAGAACGGCGCCAGCTCGTAACCATACCTTTTTGAGGTTATAACAACATCGTTCATGTACTTCTTAATCTCCAGATACTCCTTCTCATCAGGGATATTACTATCCAGTGCCATCCAGTGCTGGTCAAAGATGTCCCATTTCCTGACCTTACTGAGTCTTGAGAACTCCTTAAAGAACGCCTCCATAAATGCCTTTGGGTTATCGTCCATGTATCCATCATATCCGCGTATCATTGAAAGGATTACCGTTGCGCTGCTGTCAGCAGACTTTACGGCGTCATACGCGACATTGACTATCCTTGCATAATCCTCGCCTGTGCCGTTAAAGTAAATCTTCGCCATCGCCTCGTCCTCTATCTTCCAGTGCTTTATCGGATAAAGGAGGCCTGGCATATCATCCACACCATCACCATCATACCGTTCTACCACCGCGCTGACAAAGTTCTGATACCCTGCTAAATCCTTGGGAAGCGAGGAAGGCCTCCGTTTAATAGGCGTTATAAGTGGTTCTCGTGCTTGTATGTCTCCTGAAATATGAATGTTTTGTGCATGAGCATTTCGGATCAGCCTGTCATATCTGTCCCAGGTAAAAGGCGTATACCCATCCTGGATTTTTCTCTGGACCTGCTCCCAACTGAATGCGAATGACCCCACAGGCTCCATCCAATACACCCCCAGGTCATTCATTGCCTTTCCGTAGTCGTCATACCAAGACAATATATCCATACGCAGCATAGCCGCGTCTTTAAACCCGAAGGGTGAATCTTTGGTCCTGTCCATACTCTCTTTTTTGAATAACGACACGGTCGGAGTTGTAGGCATGGGCAGATGCGACATGTTCCCACTGTCGTTCATCGATTCTCGCTCCTGGTCTCTGGATGCGACTTCCGGCTGAGATGGGATAATTATGACCCGTGATATCTTTCCGGGATGCCCTAGAAATCTTATCTTAGTGCCCACACTAATTTCTTTTATATCAGCTGCTACCTCTTCGATAACCTTCTTAAGGCCGGAGACGTCAACTTCCCTTTCGCCATCCATCGAATCTATCTTTATTATAGGTGTGAGCTGAACAACCTTGCCTGTGAGCGGCCCGCTCCTGCCTTCCAAGCCGCCTGGCATTGCCGGTATGCCTTCAGTAAGTATTTTTATTAATATGGCCTTAATACGGTTACCATTATCCTGTTCGCCAAAAACCAAGAGGTTAGTCCCTATTTTAATATCACCGGTGGACCTTCCGATCTCTTTATTTATTTTTAAATCAGGCAAAATCCTAATGGTTTGTGTCTTTCCGCTCAGGTCTACAACGATCTCATCAGAACTGATCGATTTTATCTCGCCTATAGATGGGCCTTCGCGCTTAATTCCCATGCCCATATTTCCTCTTTCAAAAGAAGGCTGCGCTAACAATTTTAAATCCGGAACCAAGACGATTAAAAAAAGGATTATAATCGTGATTTTATTTATCCTTATCATACCGTTACCTTTCAATTATTATTGTCCTTGTTCAGCCCAATAATTTCAGATGGGGCACTGACGCACATTCCCAGAGCCTTCCCCCTGCCACAAATCTCCTCAAGTCTAATGAAACCCTTTAGAAGGGTCTCGTCCCCACCGGCGCGATGAGTGTCGCTTGCCATTATATGCGCCAGTCCGTTTTCTATAAGATTTACGGCCGCCCGTTTTACACTTCTCCCATATTTTCCAGCAAGGCTTCCAGAGTTTATCTGAAGCTTTACTCCATTGTCTGTATAGGCACATACAGAGTTGAAATTATCTATGACTTCAGGGCACCTTTCAGGGTGCGCCCAGATGGGCGTCACCCCCGACACTAGCAGATCGAAGATTGTTTTTCCCGCGTAGATGGGGATCTCAAAAAAAGGCATCTCGACCAATATATATTTGCCACCCCCTCCTATCGTGAGCCTGCTGTCTTTTTTTACCTCTTCAGCCAAGCCTGCTCCAAGGGAGACCTCCGCGCCGAGGAATATCTCAATATCTATCCCTTGCCTTGCTGTCTCGATCTTAAGTGTCGCGAAACTCTTCTCCGCTGCATCAAGAACGGCGCTGATATTTTCCATGAATACATGGGGTGTGGCCACTATCCGTTTCACACCAGCCTTCGATGCGTCCCTTAATATCCTCAGGGACTCGTCCATATCCTTCGCCCCATCATCAATACCGGGCAGGATGTGAGTATGTATGTCAATAAAATTTACAGGTTCGGATGAGGCCATAAATTCCTTCTATTTGTAGTAATAATAATATGAGGCTGTGCGCCCGTGAACTCTATTTAAGACAGCCCCAATCAGGTTTATATTTGCTCTTTTGAATGTTTCAATGATATCGCTGAAATGGCTCCTGCTTGCCCTTCCACTTTGAATTAGTATAATACTCCCATCCGTCCATCCGCCAAGGACGATAGCATCGCTGGCTGCCAGTACAGGAGGCGTGTCTATTATCACCAAGTCGTAAATCATCTCCATATCCTTTATCAAATTGTGCATTTTGTTGGATTCTACCAGCTTTCCCGGGTCTGGCGGTATAGGCCCAGTCAGTATTATACTTAACCCTTCTATGCCTGACTTTAGCTGAATATCCTTCAGTTCCTGATCTCCAACCATATAGCTTGTAAGGCCTAAATTTTTGGGTAAATTGAAATAGTTGTTGATTCCGGGTCTTCTCAGGTCACAATCTATAATTAGCACTTTCTTGCCTTCATTCGCTGCTGATATCGCAAGGTTTGCTGCAAAAAAACTCTTCCCCTCTTGATCTATAGAACTTGTTATTGTTATGCTTTTTAGCGTTTTATCCAGTGAGGTAAACTTTATGCTGTTACGGATTGTTCTGATGAATTCCCTTAATGGAAACCTTGGATCTGACATGCTGATTAACCTGGGGTCTTTCTTCTTTAAATTGAAAATACTTCCCAGGAATGTCAGTCCCTTAAATGCTCGGACATCTTCAGGAGTTTTTATTGTATCGTCAATATATTCAACAAAAAGGGCTACGCTTATACCGAACGTTGCTCCCAACATTATAGCAAACAATGCGTTTAGAAGAAGGTTTGGAGTTTTATGTTTAGAGCTACCTATTTTTGGGGTAATGGCTGGCTCTACTACATAAATGTTGGAGAGGGCCGTGGACTCTGCCATCCCAATCTGATACTGGTATTTGAGGAGCGAGTTATAAATGTCCTGGGTTACTGTTACCGCAAGTTGAAGATTAGAGTAGTCAGAAACCTGTTTAGGAAGCTTCATCATATCAGCCTCGTATCTGGTTATAATACTCGGTAATGCCTTATTTTGACTTTCGTAACCCGAAAGATCGGCATAATAGACCGCCAGCTTTTCAGTGAGGTTTTGATAAACAGCATCTATAGATACTGTTTCCGACCCGAAAACCTTTCCCATCTCTTTCTGTAAAAGCTCCTTAGTCTGGGCGATTTTGTTCTCAATATCCATAACAGAGGGGTGGTCCTTTGTATATTTGGTTCTGGTTTCTGCCAAGCTCAGATAAAGGTCTCGCAGAGTCATTTTAAGACTTAATATCATTTCATTGTCTTTAAGCTGTTCGGAAGATTTTTGATATTTTGGGATGGATTTAAGTTGAGACTCTATATTATTTATGGATGCTTTTGTTTTATATATTGCCAGTTTATTATCTTCAATGGACTTTTTAAGGTCCGATATCTTTTGGATGATGTTTATGGTTTCTGAATCCAGATTGGCAAATTTCTCCCTTTCCTTAAAATCCTTAGTTGCGTTAAGTGCATCTAAATATTCATGCTTGGCTTTTACAATGTTATTATCAATGAATTCCTTGGCCCCTGCATAATCCTCCCTGACCCTTTTTAATTCTTCGTCAATAAAGTTTTTTGCCATCGCATTTGCGATCCTCATGGCTTGTTCCGGATCTGGAGATATCGCCTCTATATCGATTATATTGGTCTCTTCATATTGTTCTACCGAAACATATGGTCTTGGGAATATGAATGATGTAAGCGAAGAATCCAATAGGTCTTCGGCTGTCATAACCTCTTCGGTCGCATTTACATCCACCCCTACGAACCGCAGTACCGGCTTCAAACCGGGAACGGCATTCATTAACCGCGTTCTTGTACGCACTCTTTTAACGTTCAGTTCTGAGACAACCTTTTCTGCAACCGGTCTCAGAGTGGAAAGGGCGAGATAATCGGCCCTATCCGTTTCATCAAGGGTGACACTGCCAGAACCTCCAGACAGACCGATACTTGCGAGCACAGAAGAAGAAGCTGAGGACTTCCGTAGAAGCATCCTTGCAGTTGAGTCGTACCAAGGCGGAATCAACAGGGTGCCTATTACTATCGTAAGGAAAATAGCGGCAAAGTTATTTATTACGAGCCATTTCCTTCTCCATAATATATCAAGTATATGTTTGAGTTCCATTTACACTTCCTTAAAAAAAAGTTTACAAGACGATCATTGCGGTACTTTTAATATATATCCTTTCCACATCATCCGTTGAACTATCTTGTCGGTATTATAGTAGTAGTTTTGTCGGTTGATGTGCCCTTTAAAACACTTTCAACCTGCGGCCATAAGACTATTCCACTCTCCAGGCTTACAATGGGAGATAGTATCTTTGAAAGGTGGCCGAAATACCAACTGACATTTGCAATCATTACAGCCGGTAGATAAACGATATCTCCTCCTTGCAATCTCTTATTCTGGGAAAGGTCCCCGTCCTTAAAAGCCTTCTTCAAGTCAAGGGAGAGAACATCAGGTTTATTGTTGACCCTCCTTATTAACAGCACATTGGAAAGCTTGGCATCGTCTGTCATCCCCCCGGCCTTGGATATAGCTTCCATAACACTCAGTTCGCTATCCAAAGTCAGTATCCCCGGGTTACCGACCTCGCCTAGAACCATAACTTTCTGACTTTGAATCGCTGTGATGGATATCGTGACCTGAGGATCGACTATATATTTGGCAAGGGCCGTCTGCATCTCATCCCTGAATTTATAAATACCTACCCCCGCAGCCTTAATATCACCAATCAAGGGGAACATGACCTTGCCGGAGGCGTCTATCTTTACGCTTTTTTTAAGGTCATCATGTCTGTAAACGGATATCTCTATCGTATCTCCCACCCCGAGTATAAACTCAGAAACCTTTAAAGCGGGGATGTCTCCTACGCCTATACCTTGCTCGTCCCTCATCGGTTCTCCGCTCAATCCACCCTTTTTATTTGCATCAGTGGAGGCACATCCTGGAAAAATTGTTGTAGCTATAATTAAGCTTATTATCAGTCCGAAACTCTTCAAGGGATCTCCTTTTATCTTAATAAGTAGTTAATCAATCTCGATCACTATCTTTCCATCTGTCCTGTCTGAGGACTTTTTTAAGGCGGATAAAACTTCCTGAAATGAAAAGTAAGATGTTATCATACTATCCAGCTTCAGTCTATCCGATTCTATCAGTCTTATTATATTACTGTAAATCCCGTACCCGGAATGTCCTCTCGAACCAATGATTTTATTGGCGCCGGATACGAACAGGTTAAGGTTTAGAGAAGAGTTTGTAGCAGCTCGTCCCAGATATATTATTTTGCCGTTGGCCGCCAATGATTTCTCCATCTCCTGGATCGTTGAAGTTCCTCCAGCGGCCTCTATCTGGACATCGGCGCCGCGTCCGCGCGTCATCTCCACTATCTTTTCTCCAGGGCTGAAGTTGGGGTTTGATACGTTAAACACCGAATCTGCGCCCATCTTCTTCGCTAAATCAAGCCTATCGTCAATAGGGTCGAAAGCGATTACCTGACTCGCTCCGGCTAACTTTGCAAGAGCAACAGCCGCAAGCCCTATAGGTCCTGCGCCAAAAACGGTAACCACGGCACCGGGCATGAAACCTCCCCCGCTTATGAAAAGGCCATTGTACGCACAACCAGCAGGTTCAATCAATGCGCCAACATCAAAGGACTTTTCTTCCTCGTACACATCCAACAAACCGTTTATATTCCAGCAATGCCTCTCTTTTGTCACTATGAATTCCGCAAAAGCACCAGGTGATGTGATGCCGGCAAGCTCAACCCTCTCGCATTGATTGACGGCACCGCTTCGACATGCTGTGCATGTGCCGCACCAAAGCACAGATTCGGCGGCTACCCTGTCGCCGGGCTTGAAATTAACCACCCCGTTTCCTACCTTCTCAACAACGCCTGAATATTCATGGCCTATAATGCAGGGCAGTTTTACTGGACCGGAAAATATTATGTACCCGTCGCTGTCGGTTTCATATAAATGGGTATCAGAACCGCATATCCCACACCTCTTTACCCTGATGAGCAGTTCGTCATATCCCACGTCCGGGACAGCCATTTCTGTGAACTCAAAAGAGGGATATCTCCATACCTGGCTGCCTACACTGGCCCTCTTTTCCCTGGCCTCCCTGTCAGTCAGCCGATATCCAGGCCTGGGCACCCATTCGGCATTTACCACGAGTCCTTTCAAACACTACCTCCTCTAGCTTCTTCCATCAGTTGTCTCTTGTTTACCTTGCCATTGGCAAATCGGGGGAGATCATCCCTTAACTCAATGATCCTCGGGATCTTGTAGTTAGACAAGACTCCTTTGCAGAAGCTACGGATATCTTCCTTTGTCAGACTGTGCCCTTCCTTCGGAATTATTACTGCCTTAGGAATCTCTCCCCTAAGTCCATCTTTAACACCTATAACAGCAGCTTCCTTGATAAAAGGATGGGTCAGAAGAGCTATCTCAACCTCTAAGGGATAGACCTTTAGTCCTGCCACTTTCAGCAGATGACTCTTCCTGTCCATAAAGTAAAAAAAGCCTTCCTTATCATATCGTCCAAGGTCGCCACTGAAATACCAACCCTGATTAGAGCAGTCTTTAATTAAACCCTCACCGAGGTAATATTCTCTTACGACACCTCGTCCTCTAAAGGCCAGTTCCCCTATCTCTCCAGCACGGACTTCATCTCCGTTCTCATCTACAACTTTCACTTCGTAATAGGGGCAGGGTTTCCCAAGTGAGTACTCTTTTGTCTTTTCTCCAGGCCTGACGGCGATGGCGATACCTGTCGTTTCTGTGCTGCCCCATACTGGATAGATAGGGATGCCAAACTGTTTTTCAAAGCAGCTTATTAGATCTGGCCTCGTCACCATCCCCCCACTTTCAGGAATCCGAAGAGACTTTAGATCATCAGAGGCGGCCGTATCCAAAAGCATCTCGTACATTGGCGCAAGCCCCATCATGCATGTTACGCCATGTTCTCTAATAGCCTCTGCGAGTGACTTGGGAAATATATCATCCAGCAAGACCATAGTCCCGCCAGTGCAAAGTGCTCTCGCAAGCAGCTCATGCGGGTGGGCAAAGGGAGCGAACATACACAGATGGACGTCGTCCCCCGTTATCTTAAATGCCTCTACCGCGGATACTGTATTCCAGTAGATATTGGCATGAGTCGCCATTGCGCCTTTTTGCTCCCCCGTTGAACCGGAGGTGTAATTCAGGTAGGCAGTGTCGTCAAGAGATACAGGTTGAGGATCCGTCAAAGGTCTGTTTTTAAGCAAGTCATCCCATTTGTGACCATTAGCGTTGCCGTTATCAGTAACAACAATGGTGGTATTTCTTTTTATTCCTGCCTCTCGAAGAAGATCATGAAACTTGTCACATGTAAAAATTATAGCAGGATTCAAAGATGGAAGGAACTTGCGTAACTGGTCCTTAGTGAGGTTGTAGTTTATGGGTGCAGGTATGGCGCCAGCTTTTATAGAAGCCAAAAAAGCGATGACCAGGTGGGGCTCTCGTTGAAGCATTAGCCCTATTCTATCGCCCTTCTTGACCCCTAATTGTCGAATGCTGTTGGCAAGCCTTGTGACGTGGTCATTTAATTCCCCATAACTTATTTTCTGGTCCTTGTAAATAATTGCAGGCTTTTCAGGGTACTCGGCTGTGTTTTTTTCCAACATTTCAATAAGGGTCATCTATTCATTCCCGAGCAAGTTAATATGAACCTTTTCCTTTAAGGACAATTCCTATCGTCATAAAGATGATCTTAAGATCCAAGAGCAATGATCGATTTTTTACATATTCAGTATCGTATTTTACCCAGTCCGCAAACCTCTTTGTATTCCGCCCCTTAATCTGCCAAAGGCCAGTCAGCCCTGGCTTAACTGATAATCTGATCTTCTTCCATTCATTATCCGCCTCCATTTCCGCATCGGCCAACGGCCTGGGACCAACAATACTCATGTTGCCTATCAGTATATTGAAAAGTTGCGGAAGTTCATCCAGGCTGGTTCGTCTCAGTAATTTCCCGACACGAGTAATACGTGGGTCGTTTTCTATTTTAAACACAGAACCCTCAACCTCATTCTTTAGCAATGGTTTAACAGTCTCCGCATTATTAATCATAGAGCGGAATTTAAACATATTAAATTTTATCTCCCCTTTGCCGCATCTTTTTTGAGCGAAAAAGACCGGGCCTGGAGAATCCAGTTTTATCAATATCCCTGTCAGCATAAAAAGAGGTATCAAAAAAATGAGCCCAAGAAGGGCGAGGGTTAAGTCAATAAACCTCTTTATAATACAGTAAGTCCACGAGTACAGAATGTTAAACCTCTTTGATAGAAACAACTTATAGATTTGACGAAATTATAGAAGCCAGGTCCTCGATCTTTAGGTCTTTATTATTTACGGGAACAGAAGCATAAAAAAATGCATCATCAAACGTATGCATACCCCGGAAATGCGTAACCCCAAAGACATTTTCTTTATTTACAGCACCCTTGAGATCAAAACCGTAGTTCGGAAGGAGATAGAGATCAGGACCGTTTTCGGCATAGTTCCCATTAAATATCTCTTCCTTTGTATAGATATTTTTTACCACCTTTTCTCCGTTAAATTCTAACTTCGAGAGTCTATCCCTCAGCTCCTCCCTCAATGACATATACTCCGAACGCCTTACACAACCCCTGCCGTAGTTTTTCTCAAGATGGATATAAATCCGTGATGGGTCCAAACAAAACGCTTTTGAATCAGAAGTTATCCCTTTGATCCCCTGAGGACCGCTCAAACTCAGGTACCCGTTCTCTATGAGCCACCTGTTCAGGTAAACTTCCGTAGTTATAGGAGTAAACCCGTGATCGGAACAGGCAAACAAAGCGGCTCCGTCTTTCACAGCCATTCCCGCCATCTCACCTACAAAGATATCCAACTCCCCGTAAAACCTCTTGAAAATTTCGTGGTACCTACCCTCCATAGCCGAATCAAAAAAGAAGTGATGGAGCCGGTCCGTCTCGGTGATGACGCCTATAAAAAGCTGCCATTCCTCTTTTTCATAAAGATGCTTAATGGCCCTTTTTCTCCGTTCAAAGGTATCAAAGAGATCATCAAAAAACAGCTCTGGGTTTTCTGCGGCAAGCTTCACATTGACATCTATCTTGTATCCAATGTCACTTAAATAATTAAAGACCCTTTCAGGATAGGTTGCCTTCTTTAAGTCAATCGCCACAAAACCACTGACAATGACGCCGTTAGAAGGCCTCGCAGGGTATGTCTGGGGGATATTGAATGCAATAGTTTTAGCACCCTTCCTTTCCCAAAAGGGCTCCTCTTTCAGCGAAGTGAAATTCGGGAATATATAGTCATAATTATGACGGTCGATCTCCATAAACCCGAATATCCCGTGTTCCCCCGGATTTTTTCCGGTCATAAAACTGCTCCATGCTACAGAGGATACCTCAGGGAGGGTGGATCTCATCCTGTGAAGCCCCCCGCCTTTTGAACAAAGCTTCGACAGATTTGGCATTATCCCTCTTTCCATATAGGAGAGTAAGAGGGAATGCGGAACGCCATCTATCCCCAGGACAACAACCTTCTTTTCTTCCTTTTCGAATAACCGTTTAAAAATAAGTCACCTTCCATTATTCGGCAAAAAATATTTTAACCCGGTATTTCAATGCCAGCTAAAACCATTTCAGAAGGCAAGTTTAGGGCCGGGAAAGTTCTTTTTACATGTAACCCAATGCCTTAAGCTGGGCCTCTATGCTTTCATTGTCCCCGCTTTCAGGGCTATCCTCAGCATTAGGCCCAGCTTCAGAAAGGGGATCCGGTGCATTTTTATTCCTGTATAAGGTTTTATCAACTGCCTGGGCCATCTTTTCCAAGTCCAGGGGTGCGTTCAAAAACCTGACGATCTTTTTAGCACTTTCATGAGGGGTATCAAGCACATCCCTATATTGGAGATAAATGACCTTTATATTTGTCTGCTTTCCAAGCCATTCCTCAATCTCCCTCAGGTGCTTATCATAAAGCCTTCCCATCTCATCATCAGCCGGAATATTCTTTTCCCCTTTTCTTTCCAGCATCTTTCTCTGTGAGGCAAGGATTTCACCTATTCCTCTGCACATAAATATTATTTTATAATTGTAGGTAGATGGGAGTTCGTATAGCAACATTGATACCATCTTTACGGCCTTCCCATGCGCATCTCTTAACCATGAAACATCTTCCTTTATCCTTTTGACGTCCTCGAACTCATAATAACCTTTTGGATTGTCCTCATCAGCCTTCCTGATATTGTCAATGATTACCCCAATTCCACCTGCCTCAAGCATCTTCATCATCATAGACGTGCCGGAACGGGGAAGACCTGATACTATGACAATATTTTCATTCATTTTTAACCCCTTAATTTATTTTTGCAAATATCCGGCAATGAAATCCTTATCTGCTAAAAATATCCCAGTGCACATTTATAGTCTTTTCCGCTGTAATTCCCCAGGAAAACAGTTTAGCCCTTTCCAGCCCCTTTTCCTTCAAAGTGCTGCGTAAGAGCCTTATTTGAGAGGAGATTATACATAGGATTTTGAAGTTAGTCAATATTATTGAAACCCAATTATAAGGTTCAGCCCTGCAAAGATTGACAATTCTACAACACTTTGATATTTTTGAGCATCTTATGAAAGATATCTTAATCCATGAACCTTAGAACCCTTCAACCGTTTCTAATATTTGCTTTCCTGATTATCACGGCCTTCATTACAGCCGACATGGTTAATACTATGGGACAGGGGGCCATGCAGGCCCTCCCGGGATTCAAGATCCCGGATACAATAAAGAGGAAAGAAGTTGCCATCCAAACCCCTGTCGTTGAGGGCGAAGAAGAAGCGGCTGTTTCAACTCCCTCAGAGGCATTGCCTCCCATAAAGCTCCTCGGGACAATAACAGGGGCGTTCCCATACGCGGTCGTCCTTGACCTCGCTGGCAATAAGCAGGAACTCTACAGGTTGCGAAACGATGTTGGCTCCGGATGGCTCATTGATGAGATAGAGAAGAACAGGGTTGTATTGACGAGAGGCGAAATAAAGGAGGTACTGGAGGTAAAGTTTATAGAGGCTGAGCCTAAAGCAGAGGTAGGGGCGGGTTTGAAACCCGCCCCTACAGGAACAGGGATCAGGCTTGACTCAAGGGATGTGGAGGGAGCCCTTTCAGACCTTAATAAGGTAATGACCCAGGCCAGGGTCGTCCCGAATATGGTTGAAGGGAAGACATCTGGATATAGGATCTTCAATATAGCCCCGGCAAGCATATACACCAAGCTTGGGCTTCAGAATAATGATGTGGTGGAGAGGGTAAACGGGGTTGAGATAAAGAGCCCTGATGCCCTCTATCAGCTTTTCCAGCAGATAAAAAATGAGAGAAAGATTGCGCTGGACTTTAACAGAGGTGGGAGGAGGGAGAGTGTTAATATTGAAATCAAATAAATCAGTGGTCAGTGGTCAGGGGTCAGGGGTCAGTTGTAGAAACAGGCCTTCAGGCCTGTTAACATGGCTGAAACCATGTTTCTACGTTGCACTATTCACTATTCATTGTTCGCTGTTCACTTCTCATGTATTTGCCGAAGTCAAGTCCTCAAAGCCTCCCAAGGCCGTAAAGGTTGACTTCAAGGAAGTGGAGCTTCCGGTGTTCATCCGACTTGTGAGCGACATGACCGGAAAGAACTTCACATTTGACGAGAAGGTTACCGGGAAGGTGACGGTCATTTCCCCTAAAGAGGTCTCTATAGATGAGCTTTACCAGCTTTTCCTCTCGGTCCTCCAGTTCAAGGGATACGCCGCGGTGCCGACAGACAACCTTATTCAGATAATACCTCTCAGTGACGCCAAACAGAACTGGACCCAGGTCCTCACTGAGGAAGGGAAAGGGGAGGGTTTTGTGACAAGGCTCATACCCCTGAACTTCCTCAATGCCAATGAGGGGATAAAGGTCCTGACGCCTCTCATATCAAAGAACGGTGTAATAAACGCATACACCCCGACAAACACGGTTATACTTACGGATACGGCTATGAATGTTGAGAGGCTCGTATCACTCCTTTCCTCCCTCGACAAGGAACCTTCGCCGGGGAAGGGAAAGATAAATGTCTATTCCCTGGAAAATGCGGATGCGGAAGATCTTGCCAAGACCCTGACAAACCTTTTTTCAAAACAGCCTCCTGCCGGAGCGCAGCCAGGCGGGGGAGCGGGGCTTACAGGCCCCGTCAACGTGACTGCGGACAAGTCTACAAACTCCCTTATTATAACGGCAGCGCCAGAAGACTACGATTCAGTAAAAGGGGTCATTGAAAAGCTTGACCTCAGGCGCAGGCAGGTTTATGTCGAGGCTGCCATCATGGAGATATCCCTCTCCAAGATGAAGGAACTGGGTGTAGAGTTCAGGGCCGTGGATCTTCCAAAGGAAGGTTCGGTTACACCCTTTGGAGGGACCAACTTCGGGGGCATCGGGGCGGCAGTTTCCGGGCCTGCCGGTCTCGCAGAGCTTTCAGGGATGGCTGCCGGCGTGGTAAAAGGTACCTTTACATTCCGGGGGACTGAGTACCTGAACGTAGGCGCTCTGGTCAGGGCGTTGCAGACAGAAGGGGATGTAAATGTACTTTCAACCCCCCATCTCCTGACAACAGACAACCAGAAGGCAGAGATAGTAGTGGGCGAGAATGTCCCGTTTGTAACTGGTCAGAGCCAGACATCGGGCGGAAATGTCCTCACCAGCATAGAGAGAAAGGACATAGGCATTACCCTGAGGCTTACCCCTCGCGTCAGCGAAGGATCGTTCGTGAAGCTGGACCTTTACCAGGAGATATCTTCCCTGACGGAATCAGCCGCTTTCGATCCCAACAAGGTCGGGCCTGTTGTCAACAAAAGGTATGCAAGCACAACGGTGGTGGCGAAGGATGGAGAAACAATAGCAATAGGCGGACTGCTCCGGGACAACGAGACAAAGATTGTGAGAAAGGTCCCTATCCTGGGAGACATCCCCGTCCTTGGATGGCTTTTCCGGTATAAAAGAACCCAGGTAGACAAGACAAACCTCCTTATATTCATCACTCCCACCATTGTGAAGGATACTACCTTAAGTGAAATGACAGAGAGAAAGAAGGCGGAGATGGATAAGGCCAAGGGGGAGATGGAGGGGAAGAAGCAATAGCTTTATGGAACTTACAGACATAGACAGATCCCTGATAAAGAACCTTCCCTTTTCTTATGCCAAGAGGTATTCCCTCCTGCCCGTCAGGAAAGAGGATGGGACCATTGTTGTGGCGTCCTCTAAGCCGGAGGATTTCCAGCCCATCGACGACCTCAGGGTTCTGTTGAACTCCCCTGTAAAGGTTATATTTATGGAAGAAAAGGTCCTGCTTGACCTTATAAACAGGGTCTACCATGAGGCCGCAAACGTCGATGCCGGGACCATGGTGATAGAAGAGCTCCAGGAGTTAGAAGAGACAAAGGACCTCCTTGAGTCTGCCGATGAGGCGCCGGTTGTACGGATGGTCAATTCCCTCCTCTCAAAGGGCCTGCAGAAGAGGGCCAGCGATATACACTTTGAACCTTTCGAGAGGGATGCCAGGGTAAGATTCAGGGTTGACGGGATATTGCATGAAATCCAGTCGATACAGAAAGGGATATACCCTTCCGTTGTGTCAAGGGTGAAGGTGATAGCCGGGATGAATGTGGCGGAGAAGAGGCTCCCGCAGGACGGGGGGATAAGGGTAAGGATAGCGGGAAAGGACGTGGACATCAGGGCTTCAACAATACCTACATCCTTCGGAGAAAGGGTGGTTCTCAGGCTCCTGGACAGGGAAAGGGTGCTGATTGGGCTTGAAGACCTGGGTCTTTCACCCGAGATGCTTAAAGGTTACGAAAGGCAGATAGGAAGGCCCCACGGTATCCTCCTTATAACAGGACCGACTGGTAGCGGTAAGACCACAAGCCTTTACGCATCTCTTGCATCCATAAAATCTGAAGAGAAGAACATTCTGACTGTTGAGGATCCGATAGAGTATCAGTTGAAAGGGATTGGACAGATGCAGATAAACCCGAAGGTAGGGCTGACCTTTGCCAAGGGGTTAAGGCACATCCTAAGGCAGGACCCGGACATCATCATGGTTGGCGAGATAAGGGACAGGGAAACAGCTGAGATGGCTATCCAGGCAGCCCTGACAGGCCATCTGGTACTCTCAACCCTGCACACGAATGACTCCGCAGGGGCAATCACCCGGCTCGTTGATATGAGCATAGAACCGTTCCTTGTCTCCTCATCCCTTATAGGCGTCATGGCCCAGAGGCTCGTGAGGGTGCTCTGTCCGAGGTGCAAGGAGGCGTATCAGCCCACAGAGGACGAGCTGGCACTGATAGGAATCACCCCCCCTTCGCCCCCCCTTATTAAGGGGGGGATTGGGGGAGGTGTATTTTATAGAAAGACCGGTTGCGAAGAATGCCTTGGCACAGGGTATATCGGCAGGAAAGGGATATATGAACTCCTTGATGTAGACGACGACATAAGGAAAGTAATTCTCCAGGGAGGCGACTCCAGGAGTGTGAGGACCGAGGCGGACAGAAAAGGGATGAAAAGGATGATCTCAGACGGGGCCGATAAGGTTTTGCAGGGAGTTACCTCCATCGAAGAGGTATTGAGAGTAACGCAGGAGGAATAGATAATGAAAACCCATCCTCACCCTGACCCTCTCCTTGAAGGAGAGGGAAAAAGGTCTCCTCTCCCTCAGGGAGAGGATTAAGGTGAGGGTGGGGGTTAATTATTTTCACGGTACATCTTATGCCTTTATACGAATACATAGGTCTTGGTTCTAATGGCAAAACCGTTTCCGGCGTCATTGATGCCGAGGATCAGGCAGGGGCAAGGCTTTCCCTGAAAGGGAAGGGCGTATTTCTTACCGGGCCGTTACGGGAAAGCAGGAAGGAAGCTGTCTCTCTCTTTGGAAGGCTTAAATGGGAAGCAAGGCCGGGGCTGAAGGAACTATCTTCATTTACATACCAGCTCAAGACATTGCTTATATCGGGGCTTCCAATGGTCGATGCCTTGACTGTCCTTGTAAATGAAGAAAAAAACAGCAGGCTTAAGGCTGTGCTCGCTGCTGTCAGGGACAGTGTGAAAGAGGGAGAGACCATAGCTGCTGCATTATCGGGCTACCCTGAGGTATTTAATGACCTGTATGTAAACATGGTTGCGGCAGGGGATGCAGGAGGAATGCTGGAAGGAGCCCTTGGGAACCTATCGGAGCATCTCGAAAGGCAGGAGAGGGTGTCGGCCAAGGTAAGGGCAGCCATGATATACCCGGCATTCATGGCACTGATAGGCGTCATTATCCTGTCTTATCTTTTAACCTCGGTGGTGCCAAAGGTTGTAACAGTATTCCAGGATGTAGGAAAGGCCCTCCCGCTCCCGACTGTAATATTAATTACTATTTCCAGCGCCCTCTCTGCTTACTGGATGCTGTTTCTGTCAATAGTTATGTTTGCCTCTTATATGGGTTACAGATTCTATAGGAGTGATAAAGGTAAGAAGGCGTTTGAGCGTTTTTTTGACAGCCTCCCGTACATCGGGATGACCCTTCACTCCATGTACATGGCCCGGTTTGGTCGGACCTTGGAGGCCCTCCTGAAGGGAGGGGTGCCTCTGTCGAAGGCCCTTGCAATCACCAGCAAGGCAGCGGGGCATGCGGGGATGGGGAGGGCGTTATCTGATGCTGAAAAGGCGGTTTTAGAAGGTGGATCGCTAACCCATTCCCTCAGAGAATCAGGTATTTTCCCGGAAAGCGTTCTAAGTCTTATTACTGTCGGCGAGACAGGAGGGAATCTTGAGGAGGTCTTTGCCAGGATAGGTGATGCCAAGGAGAAGGAGCTTGACAGCAGGCTCGATACGCTCCTGACCCTTTTAGAACCGGTGATGATCCTTGTTATGGGAGCTATAGTTGGGTTTATCGTCTTGGCAATACTTTTGCCAATATTTGAGATGAGCCAGATGAGTTTTTAAGGGAGGATAAATATTAAGATGTTTCCAGCAAAAATAATTAGAAAAAACGTCTCACGTCTTACGACTCATGCCTCACGAGGCTTTACCCTTATTGAAGTCATGGTCGTTGTCGTCATACTCGGCATCCTGGCTGCGATTATAGTCCCCAGAATCATGGGGAGGCCTGAGGAGGCAAAGCGAACCAAGGCCCAGGTGGACATAAAGGCCATCGAAGAGGCGCTGAATCTTTACAAGCTCGACAACGGCTCATACCCGAGCACTGAACAGGGGATTGAGGCCCTTGTAAAAAAGCCGGAAACTGCGCCGATCCCTGCAAAGTGGAAAGAAGGCGGTTACCTTTCCAAGGTACCAAGCGACCCATGGGGAAGACCTTATCAGTATCTCTCTCCAGGTGAGCACGGAGATTTTGATCTTTATTCTAATGGAGCCGATGGAGAACCTGGAGGAGAAGGGAAGGACGCAGATGTGGAGAGCTGGGATATTTAAAAGCAGAGGCTTTACCCTTATCGAGCTCCTTGTCGTCCTATCCATCCTTTCCATTACCCTCTCTTTTGTAGTTCCGAGGCTCATGGGGAGGGAGAAGGCGGAACTCAAGAGCTCTGCAAGGAGGCTTCTATATACAGTCAGGCAGTTGTCAGATGAGGCTTTATTCAAGAAGGAAAAGCGAGTATTGTCCATAGATTTAGATAAGCCGGCTTATCAGGATGGGGACGGGAGAAAAAGGTCAAGACTCCCTGACGGCGTCTTAATAGAAGAGGTTATGATAGGGAAGGAAAAAATAAGCAAGGGCACGGCCTCCATAACCTTCTTCCCATCCGGATTCAGGGATGAGGCCGAAATACAACTGAAAGGTAGAGGTAAGGGCATGGGATACACGGTTGTAATCCCGGCGCTGGGGGAGAGGTTTGAGATACGTGAGGAATAAAGGGTTCACCCTCTTGGAGGTCCTCGTTGCCATGTCAATCATAGCAACCGCCCTGGTAGCCTTACTCTCCTTGCAAAGCCGTTCTATAAAAATGGTTGAATCTGCTGAGATGTATGAAGGGGCAAGGATGCTTGCTGAAAGGCTCATGGGAGAAGGGGAATTGAAAGGGGTAAGCGGCAGTGAAAGCAATGGAGTCGAAGGGCCGTACAAGTGGGTCTTGACGGAAATGAGGATCACCCCGGAAAATATGCCTGAAGGTATCCAGGCCCTGCCAGGGAGACAGCTTTCCCTTGATATCTCGTGGAAAGAGGGGAAAAAAGAGGAGAAACTGAATTTTGCGGAGTACATATATGAAAGATAGTGGCCATCGGCAGTTTGGCTTTACCCTCATCGAGATCCTCGTCGCCATGACCATCCTCTCCATTGTCATGTCGATACTTTATGGAACTTTTTCGACATCTTCAGCCAATGCTAAGGTTGTGGAGGAGAGGTCTGACGAGCTTTCATCCCTATCAGGGGCAATTGATATTATAAGCCAGGAGATACGGGGAGTATATCCCCAATCGGATGGTTCTTCGGAAGGATTTTTATGGAAGAAAGAGGAAATCACATTTACCGCCATGACCCCTTTTGTTAAGTATGATGAACCTTTAATTCAGAGGATTTCTTATATATTTAATGAGGGAAGGTTTTTAAGGAAGACCTTTAAGGCAGGGCTTGAAGCAGAAACCAAGGGAGAGTCCTTGCTATTAGATGGAGTAAAAGACCCATCTTTCTTATTTTATGACGGGAAGGAATGGGTCAAAGAATGGCCTTCAGCAAAGGATATTCCATCCGGCATAAAGGTCGCTTTCTCCTATAAGGGCAGGGATGTGGAGACCGTGATACCTGTTTTGTCCGCTAAAAAGTACCCATGACCCCCTCCCCCTTAATGGGGGAGGGTTGGGGTGGGGGTAAAATTAACGGGATTTCCCCTCCCCTCAATCCCCTCCCGCCAGGGGAGGGGAGGTTTTTTTGAGGAGCTGAAATTGATAGGTAGCAAGGGGATCATAATAGAGATAAAAGCTAACGAGGTAAGAGGGGTACTCTACTCTTCTTTCTTTGGCAAGGTGAGCATAGAAGGGACGGAGTCCTCTCCTGTTAAGGACGGCAAAACCGCCTCGGCCTTAGAGGGGCTTCTTTCCGCATTTCCTTCTGATGCTGCAATCACGTTACAGCTGCCCGGGCATCTTTTTATGGTCAGAAAGGTATCTCTGCCATTCACAGATAGGAAAAAGATAAGAAAGACCCTGCCGTATGAACTGGACGGGCTTCTCCCCTTCCCGATAGATGAACTGCTCATTGACAGTGTTGTATCTGCTCCTCCCGAAAAGGGAAGCAGCGTGATGGCCGTGGCAATCCCAAAGAAAACTGTCTCCGACTATTTGGGCCTCTTCCCTGATGGCAGAAAGCCTGTGAGGGTCATCCCTGATTTCATATCACTGCTGTCTCTGGGGCTGAAGATCGGACATGGGTATGGGGCATACGGGGTACTGAATGCAGGAGATTCAGCCTCGAGTATCGTTTTGATCTCCGGTGGAAGGCCCACAATAATGAGGTCCTATGCAGGTAGTGAAGGAGCATCTATTGCCGAATGGGTAAATGCAACCATAAAATCGCTTCAGGACAACGGGCAGAAGATTGAAAGACTGTACGTGGCAGGCGCAAAGGCTATTCATGAATTGCCCCTGCTGGGACCAACTTTACAGGCAATCCCGCTGCCTAAGGCAGTAAAAGGTGTAAATGACGATAAATGGCCTTTGTTGGCTGGTATCGCTGGAGGGGGTTTAGCTTCAATCGAATATTCCTCGTTCAATATCCTCGGCTCAGGCTCTGAGAGTGAGAGGGTTGAGAAGGCGGTGAAGGTCGCAGCAATAGGTACAGCCATCCTCCTTATTCTCGGTACTGCTGATCTTTATTTGCGCTACAGGACGGCCTCCCAGAGTTTTTCTGCATTAAAGGCAGAGTCAAAGAGGATATTCCTCTCTGTCATGCCCCAGGTTAAAAAGGTGGTCAAGGAGGATGCCCAGCTCAAGGACGCCCTGAACAGGGAAAGGGAAACAAGGGAAGCCCTTATCGGTAAGCCGTCCACTTCATATCTTGCTGCCTTAAAAGGGATAGAAAAGGCCATTGGAGAGCATCAGGATATAAGGATCAGAGAAATGGTAGCCGAAGGCGGCAGTATAACCATTGGAGGAGATGGGAAGGGGGTCAATGCGGAGGCGCTAAAGAAGCTCTTTTCCGGCATGGAAGGGACTAAGGAGGCGCGGGTTGAAGAGATGGTCCAGGGGGTGGAGCCAAACAGTTACCGTTTCAGGGGAAAGGTAGAATTAAAGCCATGAACATTTTAAAAAACATATCCGACAGAGACAGGCGCCTGCTTTTCCCTGCCGTTATTATTACGGCATTTCTTTCTCTTCTTATGTTTGTAGACATGCCCCTCTATAAAAATGGTGTGGAAATGGAAAGAAAATCCCTGGCAGAGGAGAAGAGGCTAAAGTCGATAATATCCATGGGTCAGGAATATATCTCTGCAAGGAATGAAGTCGAGGACATCAAAGAAAGGGCGTTTAAGGGAGAAGGATCAGCCCTGGCCGGCCTTGATTACGTTGTATCGAGGGCCGGCCTTAAAACGAGGCTCTCATCATTAAAACCAACGACAAGCCCTGTGACAGATGAGATGAAGAGGATAAAGGCCGAACTCTCCTTTGACAAGGTATCTCTCATCGAGGTATCGAGGTTGGTTGAAGTCATAGAATCAGACGGTCATCCTATAACAGTAGAGAGGATTTCCATCAAGGCCACGTACGAAGACCCCTCCTTATATAATGCCACGCTGGTTGTGAATACGGTGGAAAGGGATTGAAAGATGAAAGAGGCATGGCCCTCCTCCTGACCATCCTGATAGTGACCCTCCTATCCATGCTGATTATTGACATCAACAGCAGGAGCTACCTGGCCTATGCGAGGGCCCGAAACAGCGTAAATTCCCTGAACGCCTATTACATAATGAGGACAGGGGTATCAGCAGCGATGGGTTTCCTGGAAATGGACGCGAAGGAGAGCACTGTTGATACACTCTCTGAGAATTGGGCCCAGGAGATAAAACAGTTCCCGGTCGGCGAGGGTACCGTCTCGGTTCAGATCATGGACGAGGCATCAAAGTTTAACATCAACACCCTTGTAAGCGCCCAGGGTACGATAAATGATAAGGCTGTCGAGAGGCTCGGGAGGCTTCTTAAGGTCTTAGACAATGAAGAAGGGCTTTCGGAAAGGGTTGCCGAATGGCTACAGAGAAACAGGGATGGGCTTTCCTACACATTCAGAGACATTTCAGAACTCCTCCTTGTCCCTGATTTTACCCTGGAGACGTTCAAAAAAATAGAGAAGTACATTACCGTATATACAGACCGCAAGAATGAAAGGAATATCAACATAAACACCCTCGGGAGCGAGGTACTGAGCTCTCTTTCCCCGATGTTGACGGAAACGCTCATTGTCTCCATAATGGATTACAGAAAGGAAAATCCCTTTAAAGACATAGGAGAATTAAAGAAGGTGCAGGGAATAGACGATGTTGTCCTTGCGAAATTCAGCGATGTAATAGATGTTAAGAGCTCAGTCTTCTCCGTCCACGCCGAGGCAAAGGCATCCGAGACCGTAAGAAGAGGTGTTGCCGTCGTAAATAGAGGTGGCGGTAAGGTGAGGATTGTGGCATGGAAGGAAGAATAGACCAAAAATTCCCTCGCCCCTTGCGGGAGAGGGTCAGGGTGAGGGGTAAAGAGGTTATTATTGAAAAAGTTTATTAAAATCATAGGCTGGTCATTTCTATGGCTCATATTCGTCTGGACCTTCGTAATCGTTGGTTTTCCGGCAAAAACAGCCAAGGACTGGCTGATTGGCAGTCTTGAAAAAGGGCTTAATGCAGAGGTTTCCATAGATGATCTCCACTTGAAGTGGAATCTTGGGGTAAGGCTCAAAGGGATATCTATAAACGGTCGGCAGTCGGCAGTCAGCAGTCAGGAGCCTTCAACCTTTAATGTCCAGCTTGCCTCCCTGAATATCAAACCAGGACTCTTCAGCCTGATACGTCTCAAGCCGGGAATCGACTTTTATGGCGGCACATCTTCAGGAGGGGATTTCTCAGGCGTTTTTGACACAGGAGAACTATCCCTTTCGTTCAAAGAGATATCGTTCAAGGACGTCAGCATCTCCACCCTTCCCGTCCCTTCAGCTGCAACCGTTAGCGGATCTGGAAAATTGAAATTGATAAAAGGTAAAGGGATGATAGAGATCGAAATAGACGGCATCCCCGGCGGAAAACAAAGGGCTAAAGTGTCTGGCGGTGACGGGCCTGGGTTGGATGGAAAGCTGCTGGTTAAGGTCCTTCTGCCCAAGCTGTACCCAAAAATAGACATTGCCTATATACAGTCCTCTCCCTTAACTCCCTACCGAGTTTTTAAAAAGATAGATTAGGATTTTCTTCTATACGGTGATTGTTTCTCTCGCTGGTTACCTCTCTATGTTTACATAAAGGCGC